>JAIDTS010000167.1 GCA_029060585.1 Muribaculaceae bacterium | reverse complement strand
TCGATCAATGCCAAATACCGCAACGAGGCCATATCCATACTCAAGAGCATGCCCGACCTCAAGATAATCGGTATCACAGGAAGCTATGGTAAGACTTCCACAAAGCACTACCTGCAGCGTATCCTTTCCGAGCGTTACGACGTGCTGATGACCCCCGGAAGCTACAACACGCCTATGGGTGTGATACGCACAGTGCGCGAGATGATGAAGCCATACAATGAAGTCTTCATCTGCGAGATGGGCGCCAAGCAGCTCGGCGATATCAAGGAGATATGCGACATGGTGCATCCACACATGGGTATAGTGACTGCCGTAGGTCCGATGCATCTCGAGTCGTTTAAATCTATTGAAAACGTTCAGAAAACCAAGTTTGAGCTCATCGACGCTCTTCCGACTGACGGATTCGGCGTCATAAACAATGATTTCGAATGGTGTGCCAACCGTCCTGTCGACAATGTGAAGATTGCACGCTACGGCGTGTCAAATCCCGAGGGATGCGATTATGTAGCGATGGAAGTGAAATATTCGCCCGACGGAACTTTCTTCACCGTCGAAGGCAAGGACGGCACACGCCTTGATCTGCATACCCGCCTCGTTGGAGAATGCAACATATCCAATCTTGTGGCGGCGGTAATCATCGCGCTCCACCTCGGACTTACGCCGGATGAGATAAGTCGTGCGGTAGATTCGATCGACCAGGTGGAACACAGGCTCAACGTGAAGCGTACACCAGGCGGAGTGACAATCATTGACGATGCTTTCAACTCCAATCCCGCCGGTTCCCGCATGGCCGTCGATGTCCTTTCTCAGTTCAAGACAGGTAAACGTATCATCGTGACTCCGGGAATGATCGAGCTTGGCACTGAACAGGAAAACCTTAACAGAGAACTCGGGCGGCACATCGGCGAGAGTGTGGATGTCGCTGTAATCGTTGGAGCTTACAATCGTAACGCGCTCGTAGACGGAATCCGGTCTACTGATTTCGACGAGAAAAACCTACATATCGTGGATTCTTTCGCCGATTCACAGACGCTACTCGCGAAGATACTTGCCCCGGGCGATACCGTCCTATACGAAAACGACCTCCCCGACTCCTTCAAATAGCATGAAAGTCGGTTATTCTGACCTCCAAGCGTAGTCGTAATCACGCATAAAAAACCGGACTCTTTTGTAAAGTCCGGTTTTTTATATCTGAGCCTCAACGGCCCGACTAAGTTGTTTAACAATTAATCATTGATAATTAATCATTTATCATTAGATCAGAGATATGCTTCAAGCAGCCTCTCGAGATCGGCGGCGGAGTGCACGCCTGCGCCACGCCATTCAAGCTTATTGTTCTTAAAGATCATAAGTGTAGGCACTGACTGCACCACGTATTTGGCTGCGAGCTGCTCGTTCTTGTCGATATCGATCTTGATGATTCTTACCTTATCGCCCATCTTCTCATGAAGTTCTTCAAGGATGGGGTGCATCATGCGGCAGGGGCCACACCAGGTTGCGAAAAAGTCCACGAGGACAGGTGTCGGAGATTGGATTATTTCTTCAAAAGTTTCCATAATTTAATTTTTAAGATTAATGTTTCTGTCAAGACTCAAGCCTTAAGATTCAAGACTTAAGACTAATTTTATTGTTTTTACGATATTTAAACACATTCATACCCCTTTTGGTTCATGGATAAATCCTGAAAGTGTCCGCATCCTTGTAAGCAGGAAACTTCTCGCGGAAAGCGTGAAGTCTGTCGAGAGATAGTGTCGCATATATCAGGTCTCCCCCTTCAGGATCAGCCACAGATATATCATTTCCTTTGAAGTCGATGGCCATAGAAGTACCGTCGTACTCAATATCCTTGACGTCCTTCCCCTTGCAGTCGACTCCACACACATATGCCTCGTTTTCTATCGCCCGTGCCATGAGCAGCTTTCTCCAAGCCTCCACCCTCGCCTTCGGCCAGTTGGCGACAGCGATTAGAAGGTCATACTCATTGCCGACATTCCTGCACCATACCGGAAAACGGATATCATAGCATACGACCATCGCGATCTCCCATCCGCGATATCTAACCTTCATCCTCTTATGCCCAGGCGATAGAAGCTTGTCCTCGCCAGCCATGCTGAAAAGATGTCTTTTATCGCCGAAGTACTCCTCACCGTTCGGCTCGATAAAGAAAGCCCTGTTGGCAAGAAGACCGCCAGTGTCGGCAAGATAGCTTCCTGCGACAGCGACATGATACCGACAAGCCAGCTGTTTCAGCCGCTCGATGGTGGCGCCTGAATTACGCTCCGCCAGCTGACGCACGCTTTCCTTATCGCCATACGGACAACCGGTAGAGAAAGTCTCAGGTATAATGAAGAGATCGGTAGCAGGATGCATACGCTTGAGGGCTTCCTCAAGGTTGGCGAAGTTTTTCTCCTTGTCGTTCCAGATTATCTCCTGCGGATACAGGCATACTTTAAGATCTTTCATCAGGGTATGAATTTTTCGGGATAACGTGCCGCATGCTTCCATTCTGAATAATATTCCCTAATGGCTTTCATGTCGGTCTCTACGTCACCGGTAGGCTGATATGTCTTGCTTATCTGAATGTGCTTTTTGCTATAGTCGATGACGCCGAGAAGTATCGGCACCTTGGCTCCGTATGCTATATAGAGGAAGCCGGTCTTCCATTGGTCTACGGCACTTCGCGTCCCTTCCGGCGTGACTGCGAGGTTTACATATGGCTCTGTATCAAACAGGCGTATCACATTCTCGGTTATCGAACCCTTTGACTTCTCTTTCGAACGCTCCACCGGGATTCCGCCGAAATAGCGCATAAGATACTTCAACGGGAAGAAAAACCAGAAACTTTTCATCAGAAAATTGGCTTTCCTTCCCACCGAACGATATGCCGCCAACCCGAGAAGGAAATCCCAGTTGGACGTATGAGGAGCCACGCATATCACACATTTGTCATAGACCGGAACTGTTATGTCAAACGTCCAGCCGCTCAGCTTCAATGCGAGTCTCCAGATATTCATGACTTTTTATTTTTATGTTTCTGTCCCGTAAAACGTAAAACGAATCACGCACCCACCTTATTGGCGTCCTTCACAGACTGTGGAACTGCTTCGTTGAAGAGTTTCAGTGCCGCTGAAATCTCCTCGTTGAAATCCTTACGGATCTTCTCGAAAAGTTTCTTGAAGAATTCGCCCTTAGCCTGCTTGTATTCCTCTACGCTTGCGAAACCTTTAGCACCACGGTCGAAGAAACGGTTGGCGTTTGCCTTGGCTGCACCTGTGGCGCCGAGCACCTTGGCTACGGCTACAGAAATCTTGTCGCGGTCTACACCATCCACATTGTAGTATACTGTCATCATTTCGTCGCACATAGACGCGCCTACTGCCTCTACTGCTTTCTTGAACTGCTGTTTATTCATTTTTCAATAAAATTAAGTTTATACATTCATTATTTCCTACTTGCACACTCGCTTCAGCGGAGTGCCTTTGTATATATAACAAACGATACCGCCTGTTTGGTTTTATCCAACTTTATAGACTTTCATGCGTTTTTACATTATACTTGTAGATAAAAACATGATTAATGAAAAAAACAACGTTATTGATATTAATATTCATCATAGGGCTCGGACTTGGTTTCG
Organism: Muribaculaceae bacterium; assembly: GCA_029060585.1. The sequence goes on along the minus strand of JAIDTS010000167.1, from coordinate 510 downwards.
CGCTGACACAGACCGACACCTCGCCTCGGAAGGCTCCTACGTTTGAAGATGCCATAGCTATCATAAAGAAATACGAAGGTCTGAGCGGACCAAGCCACTGGCCTTTCGTAGGTTATGGCCATAAGGTGATGCCGGGTGAGAAATTCACCCGAGGCAAGAAACTTTCCGAAGCAGAGGCTGATGCCCTCGCGCGCAAGGACTACGCAAAACTTTGTGCAAAATATCGTGAGTACGGGGCCGACAGCCTCCTCCTTGCGGCGCTGGCGTATAACTGTGGACCCGGAGTTGTGGCCAAGTCAAGCGTTCTATCAAAACTGAAGGCAGGCAACCGAGATATCGAGGCTTCTTATATCGCTCACAGCAGGTATCGCGGCAAACAGCTTTCACAGCTCAAGAGACGCCGGCAGGAAGAGCTCGCCACATTATTTGTGAAAGATCCGTCTTCTCTCATCACGGAATTAGGAAAGGAAGTCACCTCTGAAGTCGAGACTATAGAGGCGTCAGCTATGT
>JAIDTS010000166.1 GCA_029060585.1 Muribaculaceae bacterium | reverse complement strand
CTCCCCCGATGCCATCACCCCCTTGCTGAAATGGGAAGGCGACCAACTTATAACCACCTACGAGAACAGCCGTGGGCTACGTAACATTTCCTTCTTCCTAGCTCCCCAGGTCGAGGTGATTCCCGACTGGCTGATACTGAGTGGTTACCTTCAGTGGCGGGCCGAGCGAATGCGAGGCACAGGCTATACCCTTACCAACAACGCCTGGAGCGGAAACGCCGCCATACAGCTGAATCATTGGGGCTTTACCCTGTCTGCCCAATATGTCCGTGCACAGCGCGACCTATGGGGCGAGAAAATCTCGTGGGGTGAGGATCTGAATCTGATCGACCTTACTTACAACTGGAAACAATGGGGGTTCTCGGCAGGCTGTCTGCTTCCTTTCGGCAGATATGACCAGGGATCAAGAAACATCAGCAAGTGGAACACCAATGAGCGTCATCTCCGCACAGATTTCCGGGTGCCCTACATCAGCATTAACTACAATCTGCAATGGGGCCGACAGAAGCGCAAAGCCAACAAACTCATCAATGTCAACGGCGATACAGACCGCTCCACCGCCGGCGGAAGATAACTGTCATTCCACCAGACTGAGATACTCACCGTAGCCGGCGGCCTCCATGTCGTCCGCGGGGATGAAGCGCAGAGAGGCGGAGTTGATGCAGTAGCGCATGCCTCCGTCATCCTGCGGGCCGTCCGGAAAGACATGACCCAAGTGCGCGCCGCTCGATGCGGAGCGCACTTCCGTGCGTACCCGCCCGAACGAGGTGTCAGTATGCTCCGTAATCAGCGACTGGTCTATAGGGCGCGAGAACGCCGGCCAGCCGCATCCCGAATTGTATTTTCTCGATGAGACGAAAAGCGGTGTGCCGTCCGTTATGTCGACATATATTCCCTTGCGGAACTCATGGTCGTATTCATTGATGAACGGACGCTCTGTAGCTCCGTTCTGCGTCACCTCCCACTGGAGGGGAGTGAGTCGTTCCCTCAGCTCCGCCTTGTCGAGATTGCGAGCCTTGCGGTTCCTGACCTCTTCGAATAGCGCCGGATCCACATGGCAGTAACCCTGCGGATTCTTGTAGAGATACTCCTGATGATAAAGCTCTGCCGGATAAAAGTTCTCTAATTTTGCGACCTCTACCGCCAACGGTTCCTTATGGCGCCGCTGCACCATGGCTTCAAACGCCTCTACCACCGGAACATCGTCCGCATCCGTGTAATAAATGCTCGTACGGTATTGAGTCCCGATATCGTTGCCCTGCCTGTTGAGGGAAGTCGGATCGATGCTCCTGAAATAGATCGACAGCAGATCGGTAAGCCCAACCTTAGTGTCGTCATACACCACCTCAACCGTCTCGGCAGCTCCGGTGCGTCCCGTACACACCTGCTCATACGAAGGATACGGAACGACACTGTTCGCATATCCGGCTGTCGTCTTCACTACTCCATCCACAAGTGAGAACAGATGGTCCGTTCCCCAGAAACATCCCCCAGCAAGATATATCTTCTTCTCCATATTATTCCTTCATCTATTATATAACTATAACACTTTCCACACTAAACCGTCTTCAATTGTTTTTATGGATTTCCGTCACCTCCGCGGCCTTTGTGTAAAATCTATCCGCAAAGCTACTCATAAGTCCCGACACTACCAAAAAAAAATTCAATAAAACATTGTATTTCTGACTCAATTCGTACCCGATTTTTGCACATGTAGCCGTTTTTTTGTAACTTTGCCACATAAATCTATCAAGACTTTATATACTTAAAACTAAACACTCTCTACCAATGGCACGTACCAAGCTCATAGCCAAATATGCCGCCCTCGACACTCCCGA
>JAIDTS010000165.1 GCA_029060585.1 Muribaculaceae bacterium | reverse complement strand
GGGCGACGCGAAGCAGCCCGTAATCTTTGCGTGCTCGCTCCGGTCGTGACGCGAAGCTTACTTAAGCATTGAATCTTCGCCCCTCTGCGCCCTCTGCGTGAGATTTTTAGAGCTTGCGAAAGTTAAGTCTTTAATCTCTTGAATTCGGTCGGCATAACCTGGATGAAGTCCTTGACCGCATTGTCCCAGTCATCCAGCAATCTCGAAGCGAGAGGCGACCGCGTATGCCTGTAATGCGCCGAAACAATCCGATGCAGTTCTCGGGCATCCGATGAATCATCCACCAGCGACAGCTCTACCATCTCCATATTGCAGAAATAGTCGAATGTCTTCTCCGGATCATACACGTATGCCACTCCGCCGCTCATTCCCGCCGCAAAGTTACGTCCCGTCGGACCGAGCACTACAGTGACTCCTCCCGTCATATACTCGCAGCAGTGGTCACCCACTCCTTCCACAACGGCTGTCGCACCAGAATTGCGCACACAGAACCTCTCGCCTACACGGCCGTTGATATAGACCTCGCCCGAAGTTGCACCATAGAGGATGGTATTGCCGGCTATGATACTGTTCTCAGGTGCGAATGTGCTTCCCTCCGGCGGAACTATCACTATCCTACCTCCCGAGAGACCCTTGCCCACATAGTCGTTGGCATCACCCTCAAGTCTGAACGTGATTCCTTTCGTCAGGAAAGCCCCGAAACTCTGTCCTGCCGACCCCTTGAAGATTACCTTGATGATGTCGTGGTTTGGCAGACCCTCGTCGCCGTATTTCAAAGCAACTTCTCCAGAGAGCATTGCTCCCACCGAGCGGTCGGTGTTGCTTACCGGAAACTCCATCTCTACGGGTGTGGCCGAATGAATGGCCGGATATGACATGGCTATTATCCTGCGGTCAAGCACGTTGTCGATCTCATGTTTCTGCTCAGAGACAGATATAATACTGTTGGTGGCCGCTTCTTCAGGAATATATAGCAAACGGCTCAGATCTATGCCTTCCGGAATATCGGCCTTAACATTGAGAAGGTCCGGACGACCTATGATTTCATCAAGTCTCCTGATTCCCCTTTCTGCCATCATCTCTCTGATTTTGCGGGCGAGGAAACGGAAATATCTCACCAGATATTCCGAAGGTCCGTCATATTTTGCTCGCAGTTCCGGATTCTGGGTAGCGATTCCTACAGGACACTTGTTGGTATGGCATCTACGGTCCATGATGCATCCCAAGACTATCATGGCAGCGGTCGAGAAACCAAAGTCTTCGGCTCCGAGCATGGCCATAACGAGCACGTCGCGCGCCGATTTCAACTGTCCGTCGGCTTGCAGGCGTACCTGACCGCGCAGTCCGTTCATGACAAGT
>JAIDTS010000164.1 GCA_029060585.1 Muribaculaceae bacterium | reverse complement strand
TAAAGATAAAATACAAAATATTAAAGATTAAATATTTACTTTAACAATGGAGCGGCAGCCATTTTCATTCATGCTCTACAATCGTCTCCTCCTCTGAGGATCACGATATGGATGCAGAGACCGTTGGATTTTGTTTTCGGGGCAAAGTTAAGACATAAGGGATGGGTTGGAAGAATTTTTATTGTTAAAAAATGTTTATGACAAGGGCTTGACTGCCTGATTCAGGCAGTCAAGAGAAATATTGCCCAATTTTATTCCAATTAGAACAGAAAGGTTTTTGCTTTAGTATTATAAGAGTGGGGTTCTTACCTGATTTAGATGAAAAACATAGATGAGTTTCTTGTGTTGGCTCACGCTAAGGACGCAGAGGTGGTGGGATCGCAGGGATCTCGCGCAGAATCCTCCGAGCACTGTCGCAACTTCTTAAAGGGAAGTGAACTGGCTCGCCGACATCTGAGGCTTTGGATTAAAAGGAGGGCTTCAACACGGACCGGCTGCGGGCTTCGCCCTGCCGGGGTCGCGGATAGGGCGGATCGAACGCAGATTTTTTATTTTCAGGCGTCATTTTTATTGATCTGGTTTACCATCTGACCATATCCATCCTGCCTCTGGAGAGAAACGCGCATATATGTTCTCCAAAATATAATAGTGCATAACTTCATCGGCATCATTGGTGTAATCGAATGTTCCCAATTTGAATTGAAGGGTTATGGGATCATATGAGTAATAAAAAGCATAATTTGTCACACCTCTATAAAAGACAACCGGACGGTTGTTGACTAATGTATAGCCAACTATGTTTGACCGTCGGTCAAACATATCCCCTTTAGATTTAATTATCCTTACCATAGTACCATTTTTATATTGGTTCATCACGACGGTGTAGTATGCATTAGAGTTTTTATCTATGGCATCATTAAGCACATTGCTCAATACGGTATCGTTTGATAGATCTATTCTCTTTAGGCATTCGAGTGTTGTTATATCAATTCCTCCTTTATTTTGAGCCTTTAATCCACTAATTGTAAGACTTAAGAGGATGGATGTTAAAATTGTATAAATCAGTTTTCGATTAGTTCTCATTTTTTTGTTCTGGCAGGGGCGGTTATAGTATATTTTGTAAGATTGTAATCCTTTAGATTTTCATTTGGAATATGCCAAATCCAACCCATTGATTCTCCATAACGTGCAAAAACTCTGTCGTTTATGAGATATTGCCATTCTGGAGAATCATTTCTCAGAAATTCAAGCAGAGGAAATCTTAGAGGTTGAGAATCTTTGGAATATCTGAAATCCGGGAGGTTTTTCCCTGTAACTATGATGGTGTCTTTTTCTAATATAACATATCCGATACAATCGTTAAATTTTAATCTGTCGATCCTATCATTATGTTCTTTGACTATGGATGCCTTTATGCCAGAATCAAAATCTTTTAGATGCAGCGTGTATACGCTCCCTTTTTCGGATGAGTCACTTTCTGAAAATACATCATTGAGTATGTCCCGTATCAGAGATTCGGAAGATAACTCAAGCTGCTTTACAACAATATATTCTTCACTCATCCCATCATAACTATTGACTTGATTTTCAGGAGATGAAGTTGTCATCAAGAATATACCGATTAAAGGAAAGATTATTTTCAACATCTTATTTTTAATAGTTTATGGTTATAAAAATCATTGCCTTTTTCTGGTAGATACAGAGAACTCTGGAAGATTTTCATAAAAAACCGGAAAATCATATTTCTGAGACCGAGAATTATACTTGATATATTGGTGCAGTGAGGGTATGTATATTTACTACTCAGGTACAGAAGGAGCAAATGTCTCGAGCCATAGTATTTCCAAGCTCATTATTTATCATTTCTATTTTGGGGAATTGGGGGAATAAACAACTCAGGTATTATTCTTTTCTTAGTGTAGATTATTGCCGGTATAGAACATATTGCAAATCCTATTGACGAAAGGAAAACATATCCGATACAGTACCGTAGGCTGTCAGGATATAACCATAAATGCAATATAAGGAAACTTAATATTGAGAACCCCAGCACACTCAATATGTATGTGTTTAAGGGTAGCTTCCCTTCATTTTTACTGATAGTCCAAGCCAGAAAGCCTCCGATTATCCAACTCACTATAAAAACTATCGGCATAATTGGTATCAGGAAAAATAAGAAAATCATACAGCATCCGACTATGGCCAATAATGATGACACCAAACCACCAGCCATAGAAAATACCATATATTGCACAAATTTGTTGTTAAAGATTTTCATTTCTAAATATCAGTTAATTCTTCGTCCATCTATATAAAACTTAATCTCTCCTTTATTAATTCCTTGAATGATTCCATCCAGTACATCCTTGACTTCTTGGGAGAAAGATTCTATACTATGTTCAGACAAAGGATTATCGGGCTTTACCCTCAAACGGGTTCTGAAATCTTCAGCATTTAGCCGTCATCAACTTAAGTGCCCACAAGAATGTTAAATAGCAGTAACTTTTTTTCTTTCCTTTAAAATTGGAATACTTTTATCTGCAACAACTTCCACTGATTTAATGATTCGATTAGCAATCTCGGCAATATTGGGATCCAAATCTTCATAAAATATCACTATACCACTTTCTAATATATCAATTCGTGTATAAAGACCATTGCGTATATAAGATCGTGAACCTCTTGATTCAATATTGAATGAATTCCATAACTCTGTATCTATAGAGTCGTTGTGCACCAGCCTTTCATAAGAAGTCATCACTATATGCTCTATATATACCACTTGTAGATGCCAGATACCGTGATCATCCAAAGCATATTGTAAGGGGAAATATATGCTTTTACCATGACCTTTGATAATTTGTTCTCGCGAATGTCTTACAGAAGATTCTGGGACAGATAAAAGTATCCTTGCTGGAGAAAAATCAATTGTATCTGAAATCCATGGGCTATCATAAAAATCTAAGGCTGTCACTCCTCTTGAGCTTTCAGTCAGCGGATTAATACAAAGAATGATCAATGTAATTACAAGGCAAAATAATTTCATAACTTCCTTTTCATATAATTATATATTGCTTGTCTAGAGACTTTCTCTATCTGTCTTTCTAGCAAATCATTCACCTTACCTGCAGTTAACACGGGAACATACATTTGATATTCCTCATCATATTCTAAATAGTTATCTACGGTTGTCTTTGAATGAAACGGATTTACATCAACTCCTTGTCTCTGTAATTCAAAAAAGTACCCATGTCCATAAAGCTCATGTGCTGTATTTTCAACCATTCCCTCGTGTGATAGTCTTTTACTTGTAAAAATATGCACATTATTATCGGGAGAGGGCTCAGTTTCTGCCCCTGGAATTAATGTTGTACCTACTACCCCAAGATCTGGACTTTCATGTAAATCTATATCTATCCCATCAATATTATAACTATTAGCTGTGGTAATATAGTAGGTTATATTACTGTTTACAACTGCCTTTAACGCTATCATATTCTCAGAACTACTTGAGGATTGATTCAATAATGAGGCATCAATCGCTCCACATTCGTCAAATTTTACAAATTTCGCCTCTTCATCGGTCAATGTATAGATAATATTTTGTTGGGACTGTTCATCTAAACCGGTGACAACCATTCCAGAAGGATCAATTGCGTTCACCGGATTGTTGGCGCAGTAGAGATATGGGGAGAGCCAGGGATACTTTTCCGCCATCGGATCAGGCTTTGTGAAGCCCGGGACTGCAGGATAGTAGTTGCGGGCTTCGAAGTCGTATTCGTTGATGCCGTTAGTAGCGATGAGCTTCTTGCCTCCAAACTTGTACTGCTGCGTGGTCGGGTTGGTGCCGAGGTCGGCTATGCCCTTATAGGGATAATAACTATTGATATATCTTTTCATGTATTATTTCCGTAGAAGTTTATTCTTAACAATTATCATGCCTCCATACGAACATATAAAATATATGCTGGTTGAAAAACAAATCAAAATAGCACTTACTACTAAGTCCTCTGCGTAAATTGAACTTATAGCGATAAGAAGAGATAATAACACAAATACAGCAATACTATAAATAAAGGTATTCTTTAACTGTTGTTTATTACCAGCATGGAAGATAGATGAAATCATAGCACCGATTATCCAACAGAACAAAAACACAAGGGGCATAAAAGGGATGAAGAAAATCAAGCCAGACAGACAACAAAAGCATGCAGCAAACGCTGAAGATGTTAATCCACAGATTAAAGAGTTTTTCAAATGTTGTTTAAATCTAATATTTTGATTCTCCATATGATAAAACAATTCAGTTGATTCTCTTTCTATCTATATAGAACTTTATGTCTCCAGACTCTATGCCTGTTATTATACCATCTGTCGCGTAGCCTCCAGGGAAGAGCTCCATGTCGACCTTGCTGCCATCGAGGGAGATATAGCAGTCCCAATCAAGGCGGTCGTAAACCGTCTTCACATATCTCCGATATATGTGGATGTGTGACAGACTCATGTAGGATCCTTCCGATAAATGTCCGCAAATTAATATATTTTTCTGAGAATGCAAGTTTTTTTGAGGGAATTTTATGGAATATGCTGTAGAACATATTTATTGTGGGTACGAAGAGGGCGCAGAGTTATGCAAAGCCATTTATTTGATATAAAGGTGATGCGATTTTAAGCAATCTCTTGATAATTTCCCGTATCTTATCAGGGAAAGAGTCTATTGAGGAGACGTTTCCAGACGCAACCCTAATACCGTTTGCATATAAATGATATTCCCAATCATCCTTAACGATAATCGGGTCTTCATAGCGGGTATTTGATAATGCTTTTATGCTATTATTGACGAATGCCTGTTCCTCTGTATTCAGATTCCTTTCAATTATGGAATAATTTTCAATGTTTTGGTAATCAGAGAACCATTCCATATCATTTTTCAATGTATCTGAGTCTAAAATAACCGAGCCGTAACCGTATTTCATGGTCGTGGGGGAACAGTATATAATTTGAGTTTCGCTTAAGACAGTTGTGTCTAAGTTATGAATATTCATTAGAACGATACCGCTGTGAATAAGCAATACCAATGAACTGTTATTAGTTGTATCGGAATCCAATACGACTGAATTGATCGTATTGCTATTGATGTTTGTATTTTCATTGTTATTTCGATAACAAGAAATTAAAACCAATAACAATACTATTATTACTCCACTATACTTCATATTGGTCTTTATGTATTGATTAAATCTTATAGTTACTTCACCTGTAGATGCAATCTTAATTCGTATTGTTCCATCTTTCTGGATTTTAAAAACGAGATTGTCATCAGTGAGCTGCATATTCCACATAACGGTCATTATTTGTTCATTAGTCGATCCTTTTGGCATCTCAATTACTTTCCCAGTAGGATCAATAAGATTCATGGGATTGTTGGCGCAGTAGAGATATGGGGAGAGCCAGGGGTATTTTTCCGCCATTGGATCGATGCGTGTGAAGGCTGGGACTGCAGGATAGTAGTTGCGGGCTCCGAAGTCGTACTCGTTGAGGCCGTTGGCGGTGATCAGCTCCTTGCCTCCGAACTTGTAGGGCTGCCCCGTAGTCGGCGTGCCGAGGTCGGCTTTTGTGTAGTAGTGTGATTTGGGTAGGTCAAGCTGAAGCTTGACGCAGTAACAAATATTGGTGGGTAATATTGTAGGATGTGATAGGAGCATCGGGGTATGGCTAGGTGGGTATAGTTAGGGTTGCAAGTTAATACATTTTTTAGGGGAATGCAAGTTTTTGGGATAAAATTTGCGGAAATATGCTGTAGAACATGTTTTTTGTTTGGATTCAAGAGGGATTTCATTCACGGGAAGAGAGTCGGGAGTTGTGGTAAGTTGTGAATGGAAGAAAAATTTGGTGGATTCAAATTGATTTGTTAAATTTGCAGTATGACTCGAAGATATGATATCGATTCCGTTGAGGCTGCGTTCACGCAGTATCTCAACGAGGGGAAATACCGCAAGACACCTGAGCGTTTCGCAATCCTGCGTAAGGCTATCGAGTTGCATTCTCATTTTGAGGTTGACGCGCTTCATATGGCTATCGAAAACGATGGTTATCACGTCAGCCGGGCTACGGTATACAACACTGTCGAGCTACTTGAGAAGGCCGGAATCTTGAAGAAGAATGTCTTCGGCCAGAATACGGCTATCTATGAGGTGAATCATGACAACCATATCCATCTTGTATGCAAACGTTGCGGAAAGATTCGGGAGATCGAGAATGCCCATATAGCGGGGGAGGTGATGCAGATCAAACCTGAGGATTTCTCGCCGGAGAGTTTTGCAATAACGATATATGGAGTGTGCGGGGATTGCGCGCGTAAAGATTAAAGATAAAAGATTAATGAATCTCGAGAAGGCTGAAAGCTAATAACTGACAACTAAATACTTAATATCATGGCTAAGGTAAAACCTTTCAGGGGGGTGCGTCCTCCCAAGCATCTTGTGGAGCAGGTAGCTTCACGACCCTATGATGTGCTTAATTCCGAAGAAGCGCGTCTCGAGGCCGAAGGCAACGAGAAATCGCTCTATCATATCATCAAACCTGAGATAGATTTCGAGCCGGGTTTCGACGAGCACCATCCCCACGTGTATGATAAGGCCGTGGAGAACTTTCTTAACTTCCAGGAGAATGGCTGGCTCGTGCAGGACGAGAAGGAAAACTACTATATCTACGCGCAGACGATGGATGGACGCACGCAGTATGGTTTTGTGGTTGGCGCGTGGGTCGACGACTATATGCAGGGGCGCATCAAGAAGCATGAGCTGACGCGCCGAGACAAGGAGGAAGACCGCATGAAGCACGTGCGCTGCAACAACGCCAACATCGAGCCCGTCTTTTTCGCTTTCCCCGACAACGAGGTGCTGGAGCAGATTATCCGTGATGTGACTAAGTCAGAACCGGAGTATGACTTCGTCGCTCCTGACGGATTCGGACACACGTTCTGGGTGATTGAGGACGAGGCCATCATAGACAAGATCACCAAGGAATTCGACAAGATTCCGGCACTCTATATCGCCGACGGCCATCACCGCAGCGCGGCGGCCGCTCTCGTGGGCAACGAGAAGGCGAAGAACAATCCCGACCACAAGGGAGACGAGGAGTACAACTATTTCATGGCTGTCGCCTTCCCCGCATCGCATCTCCGCATTATAGACTACAACCGCGTCGTGAAGGACCTGAACGGACTATCGGAAGAGGAATTCCTTACGAAGCTTGCCGATAACTTCATCGTAGAGGAAAAAGGGGAGGAAACATATCATCCTTCCGGACTCCACAATTTCGCCCTATATCTCGGCGGCAAGTGGTATTCGCTTACAGCGAAGGAAGGAACCTACAACGACGAGGACCCTATCGGGATGCTTGACGTGACAGTTTCATCAGACCTTATTCTGCGCGATATCCTGGGCATCACGGACCTTCGCAGCGACAAGCGTATCGACTTCGTGGGAGGTATCCGCGGACTCGAAGAGCTAAAGCGCCGTGTAGACAGCGGCGAGATGAAGATGGCTCTGGCTCTTTATCCCGTCACGATGAACCAGCTGATCGCCATAGCCGACAGCGGCAATATAATGCCTCCGAAGACCACATGGTTCGAGCCTAAGCTCAGGTCGGGACTCGTTATTCATAAACTGGACTAAGTCTTCAGTCTTGAGTCTTCAGTCTTCAGAGGAGGCCTTGAAGAGCTGCAATAATAGCCCTTGGAAGTCATGACTTCCAAGGGCTATCTATTTAATATTTAGTATTTAATATCTAATCTTTATCGATTCGATTCTGCAATCCAGGCGGCGAGGCCGGCATTGAAGCTATCGGCGGCGAGCAGAGTCTCCATCGGGAGATGCATGCGGTAGCGCCAGTAGTGCTGTGAGTTAGCCGGGATGTTGATGAGTTCGTCGTGCGGATTGTCGCGTCGGAGGCTTCCGTCTGTGCTTAGCCAGTCCTGGAGGGGAAGGATGCAAAGCATCGACGGGCTCTTCAAGTGAAGGTCTACTATCTTGCCGCAGATCCACGGCTCGGCATAGAAGGGTGCCTTTCCGCTTTCCTTAAGGGTATAGTTGAAGAATCGCTGGGTGGCTTCCGCGTCTTGTTCCCACCATGCGCGAATGCCGTCCATATCGTGGGTGGAGGTGGTGCACACGCTGTAGTAGGGATAGCGCCAAGTCTCGCCGAACTCAACTTTGGGATCTTTCGGCATACGCTGGATCTCGAGGGAGAGGATCTGCAGACGCTTCATAACATCGGGAACGCAGTCCGGAATCATGCCGAGGTCTTCAGCACAGGTGAGCATTCCGGTGGAATCAAGTAGTGGCGGAAGTTTCCACATCGCCTTTCCATACCAGAAGTCGTTCATGCGGTGATAGAAGAAGTCGTTGTAGAGGCGGTTGAAACACCAACGTTCATAGTCGGTGAGGGCACGGTACTGATATGTGAACTGAGCCGAAATCCTTGGATGGTAGTGTCCTTTCTTATATGGATCCTCGATGAAGAGCACATCGTCGATCAGTCCCATCAGGGCATCCTTGATACGTGTGTTCCTGTCATCGGGAGCGAGGCGGGAGAAATGCTCCACCACCTTGCGCTGATTGTCGACGAATTCCTTCAGTCGGTAGCGACCTGCGCTGATTTCGTCAAGATATTCATGCTTCGCCTCCTCTGTGTATTCACCGAAGAAGTCGCCGAGCATCCACTCCATGATGTAGGGATGGGCCTGAATCTCCGGGTTTATCCAGAAATCGTAGCTATTCTTGAGTTCTTCGGGCGAGAAGGGGAGGGCCGGGTTGAAATATCCGAGCAGACCGTGGACGGCCGTCATCGGTATCTGCCATATGCGGAAGAATCCGAGAATATGGTCGATTCGGTATGCGTCGAAATACTCCGCCATCTTCTCGAAACGCTGTTTCCACCATTTGAAACCGTCTTTGGCCATCTCGTCCCAGTTGTAGGTGGGGAATCCCCAGTTTTGTCCGAGCACGGAGAAATCGTCGGGCGGAGCACCGGCCTGGCAGTCCATGTTGAAGAGACGCGGATCCTTCCAGGCGTCAACGCTCTCGCGGCCGATACCGATGGGTATATCGCCTTTAAGGACGATTCCGTGCTGGTGGGCATAGTCGCGCACCTCTCTCAACTGACGGTCGAGATGATACTGAACATAGTAATAGAAAAGTATGTCGTATTCATGCTTTGCGATGAAATCCTCAACTTTCTCTTCATCATAGACGGCATAATCACCCCACTGAGCGTTGTCGGCAGTATGGAAGAGATCGCGGAGCACCGACCACGCCGCATATGAACGGAGCCAGTATTCATTGCGTTCTACAAACTTCCTATACTCGGCGCTCTCACGGGTCTTGATGCCCTGTTCGGCGTATATCTCGCGAAGATAGTCGTTCTTGAGATTGTTGACAGCCTCATAGTCGATCTGTGGTAGCTCGTTGAGGCGAGCTATTTCGGCAGTGTAATAGTCGCGACGTTCCTTATCCTTTATCGCTCCTACAGCCTTGAGCCGGACATACATCGGATGGAGGGCGAAGGTGGAGTTGGCGCTGTACGGATACGAGTCGGTCCATGTGCCGGTCTTGGTAGTGTCGTTGATCGGGAGCACCTGAACTATCTTCTGCCCTGTAAGCACGCACCAGTCTACCATCTTCTTTAGATCGTAGAAATCACCCACGCCGGCATCCTCTTGAGTGCGGAGCGAGAAGACTGGGATTGCCGTTCCTGCCCCTTTCCACGATTTGCGTGGATTCTCGAAACGCATGCCGTCGAAGATCAGAACCGTCTCTTTTCCCTTGGGAAAGAAATCAAGTCTACGATTGTCTCTTGCTTCCCAGTCGCGGGGTTTGCGTGTCTTCTTGTCGAGAATCACAAACTTATATTCGAACGGGAGTTTGACATCCTTCATTTCAATCGCGACCTCCCAGAGGGGATAGCGGGCATCATTGAAAGTAAGGGCTTTCTCCGGATTCCACGAGCCGAGCACGCGTGGTTCGCCGCAGATGGCGAGCACCTCGTCAGGACGCACCATGGGCGCGAGAACCTTGAAGAGGACCGTTCCTGCCTTGGGAGCTAAAGGTTGGTCGCGGAAATTACGGCTCAGCATACCGTCGACGAACGCCGACGACCAGTATGGCTTATCGTCGGGCACGTCCTGCCAGTAGGCATGCACGTCGTAGCTATCTACACCTTTCACTGCCTCGAAGCGGTGGGGATTGCCCCATTCCCGGCGCCATTCCTTGCCTTCCGCCTTTACTATGAAGCTATACGTGAAGTTATCCATCGAAGCCGGAACGTCGAGTGATATGCTCCAGAGGTCAGGAGCCGTCATTTCAAGCATCGGGGACTTTTCCGGGTCGCCGCCTCCGAGCTGTGGAAGCGATCCGCAGATGTAGAGCGCTTCTCCCCATTGGGTATGGTAGCCGATATGGATTTTGATCTTCATGGTTGTGAGTTTTTAGTCTTAGCTTTAAGCTATCAGCAATCAGCAATCAGCTTTCAGCTATCAGATTTAGATTTTAGAGTTCTTGATTCAGCCGCAACGGGAGTTGCCGCAGGTGGTGCAGATGAGGCACCCTTCCTGATAAACAAGTGTCTCGGCTCCACAGTTCGGACATTTTCCAGATCCAGCGGTCCCGTTCGGAATATATTTCTTCAGAGCACGCTCCACACCGTTCTTCCAGGTGTTGATGCTGTTGGAGTCAAGTTCCAGTCCCTGAACGAGTTTGATCACCTGATCTATCGGCATTCCATAGCGAAGCACACCAGAGATCAGTTTCGCATAGTTCCAGAATTCCGGCTTGAATTTTTCGCTCAGTCCCTCTATGGTGGTCTTGTAGCCACGCTTGTTGATAAACTGGAAGTCGTAGCGCTTTCGTCCGTCGGGGAGCACCTGCTTGATGATCTTTCCGTGGTTGATGCTCTTCGGGCAGAAAATGCCGTCCTCGTCATCGGCAAGACCTGTGAAAATCTCGTAAGGTTTGCCGTCTACAAGTCCTACGAACGCAATCCATTTCTCCTTATTGTTCTGAAAGCGGACCACATCCGCCTCAAGTTCTGTCGGACGCCTCACCACATGGTCGGGTGTATGGATGAGATGGGAGTGGGGTTCTTCCTTTTTCTTCTTGACCGCTTCGAGCACATTATTGCGTGAACCATCGCGATAGACCGTACATCCCTTGCATCCCGCCTTCCATGCCTCCATGTAGAGCTTGCCAACCATCTCTTCGGAAATGTCGGCCGGGAGATTGATAGTAACTGAAATGGAGTGGTCTACCCATTTCTGAACGGCACCCTGCATGCGTACCTTCTCCATCCAATCGATATCGTTGGAAGTAGCCTTCCAGTAGGGGGATTTCTTCACGAGCTCATCCACTTCCTCCTGAGTCATATTCTTTCTTGGCTCCATTCCGTTGATGCGCATCCAGTCGAGAAACTTAGGATGATATACGAGGAATTCCTCGTAGGCATCTCCCACTTCGTCGACAAAATCGACGGTCACGTTCTCGTCGCCGGGCACTATCTTGCGCCGACGCTTGTAGACGGGAAGGAACACCGGCTCGAGGCCTGAGGTGGTGCGTGTCATCAGGGATGTCGTTCCTGTGGGAGCGATGGTGAGGCAGGCGATGTTGCGGCGACCGTGCTTCACCATACGTTCGTAGAGTGCAGGATCGGCCTCTTTAAGACGCTTGATGAAAGGATTGTCTTTCTCCCGCTCGGGGTCGTAGATGGCAAAAGCTCCGCGCTCCTCGGCGGCTGTCACCGACGCGTTGTAGTAGGCGAGAGCGAGCTGTTTGTGCACCTCTGTAGAGAACACAGTGGCCTCCGGAGTGCCGTAGCGCAGGCCGAGGGCGGCCAGCATGTCACCTTCTCCGGTGGTGCCGCATCCGGTGCGTCGGCCGAGCAGAGTCTTGTCGCGTATCTTTTCCCAGAGGTGAAGCTCCGTGTATTTCACCTCCTCGGTCTCGGGATCATCCTTGATCTTGGATATTATCTTCTCTATCTTCTCCATTTCAAGGTCGATGATGTCGTCCATTATGCGCTGGGCCTTGCCGACGTGCTCGCGGAAAAGCTCAAAATTGAACCTTGCCTCTGGAGTGAAGGGATTCTCTACGTAGGAGTAAAGGTTGATAGCCGTCAGTCGGCAGCTGTCATACGGGCAGAGGGGGATCTCACCACAGGGATTGGTGGATATAGTTTCGAATCCGAGATCGTCGTAGCAGTCAGGGACGCTCTCTTTGATGATGGTGTCCCAGAAGAGGACTCCAGGTTCGGCGCTTTTCCATGCGTTGTGGACGATCTTCTTCCATATGGCGGCGGCATCCACTTCTTTTGTCACCGAGGGTTCGTCTGACTTTACAGGGAATTTCTGCACATAAGGAGTGCCAGATTCCGCGCAGAGCATAAAGGTGTCGTCGATGCGGACCGACACGTTGGCACCCGTCACCTTGCCTTGCTCCATCTTCGCGTCTATGAAAGCCTCCGCGTCTGGATGCTTGATGCTCACTGTCAGCATAAGGGCGCCACGGCGTCCATCCTGAGCCACCTCGCGTGTGGAGTTACTGTAGCGTTCCATGAATGGCACAAGTCCGGTGGATGTAATGGCTGAGTTCTTCACCGGGGTTCCCTTGGGGCGGAGGTGGGAAAGGTCATGGCCTACTCCTCCCCTGCGTTTCATAAGCTGCACCTGCTCCTCATCCTCTCGGATGATGCCGCCGTAGGAATCGGGGTGTCCGTCAAGTCCTATGACGAAACAGTTTGAGAGGGATCCTACCTGAAAATCGTTGCCAATTCCAGCCATGGGACTTCCCTGAGGAACTATATAGCGGAAATCCTTTATCAGATCATAGACTTCCTGTTCGCTCATGGGGTTGGGATACTTTGATTCGATGCGGGCTATCTCCGATGCGATGCGATGGTGCATGTCGTCGGGCGTGCGTTCATAAAGGTTGCCGAAAGAGTCCTTTAAGGCATATTTGCTTGCCCATACGCGGGCGGCGAGTTCGTCGCCGTTGAAATAATCGTATGCGCCTTTGTAGGCCTCATCGCTTGTGAAATGTTTTGCGTGGTCAGACATTTGGTTAAAGCTTCTGTTGTTGTTTGATTTCTGACTGCAAAGTTCGTAAAAAAAAATCAGAAATCATATAGTTGGAAAAGTGAAAATTTGTGAAAATAATCCGTTTTGCAGTGTTTGAGTGTTGATAGACAGTGATATAAGAAT
>JAIDTS010000163.1 GCA_029060585.1 Muribaculaceae bacterium | reverse complement strand
TTGCGCAGGCGTCGATTTTCAGGCCGACATGCCCAGCGGCAAGACCTCTCCATGACTCGGGAATCCATTGCTTGGCCGGATCGGCCCATGTGTCGGAATAGTGGAAATCGAGCATGAGTTTAAACCCGTCATCGACTATTCTCTTGCATAGAGGTGTTATGTATTCGAGATCCTGACATGCATTGGGATCGTATTTAGTCGGATACTTGGTCTTGTGGTCGTACGGGTTGACGAAGAGCCTTACCCTCATCGCGTTCATGCCTTCTTCATGAAGCCATGGAAGAAGGTCGGATATCGGTGTTCCTTCCGGTGTCTTATACTGTGCTCCTGCGTCTTCATATTCCGGAAGAAGCGAGATGTCTCCACCGACGTATCTCTGGGAGATAACTGAGAAAGCGGTGAGGAGAGTGATGATAAGGATAGATTTTACTCTGTATGTCATGATTTATCTGGATTTATTGGGATTCAGCATGAAGGATTTGATTTTTGGGATAGGATGGCAGAGAGGAGAAGGATATCGTCGAAGCCATCGGGCGTGCGGAGCCATTCGGGGCGCGAGCCGGTGACCGAGAATCCTGCTTTTTCATAGCAGAGTAGTGCTTCTGCGTTGCCTGAGGCTACGCTTGCAGTCAGTTGATGAAGCCCGAGTCTTTCTCTGCAGTAATCTTTGGCGAGTTCAAGCGCCATGCTTCCTACTCCTTTTCGCCTGAAGGCCGGAAGGATGTAGATGCCGGTGTCTGCCCTCATGTGCCTTGGCGAAATATCGAAAAGATCAAGGATTCCGGCGGGAGTACCATCTACCTCTACGATAAGTCTCAACTGTCCGCTGTGGAATGGATCCGCGTCATAGGTCAGCGCGTAATCCCGGAGCATCCTGAGGCTTATAGGTGCGAGATAGTCCGAATATCTCCACGCCTCGGGATCAGATTCGGCCTCATACATCATTTCCGCGTCGTCCGGCTCCAGTGCCCTTAGTTTCAATTCATAATTCATAAGTAGAAATGCATAATTAATAAGTAGAAATGCATAATTCATAATGCATAATGCGTGGTGCGTAATTATTTGCTTCTGAAATTTTATGAGATGGGGCCGAAATTAGGGTAAACTGCTATCTGTAGGGAACGCGGTTGACTATCGAGCGCCCCAAGGTAAGTTCATCGGTATACTCGAGGTCGTTGCCGAGGCTCACTCCGCGCGCGAGCATACTGATCTCAACATCAAATGGAGCCAGTTTTCTCGACAGATAGAAATTTGTAGTGTCTCCCTCCATTGTTGGACTCAGTGCCAGTATCACTTCCTTGACTCCTCCGGCGGCCACTCTGTCTACAAGCGATTGGATCTCGAGGTCTGAAGGGGAAACTCCGTCAAGCGGAGAGATCAATCCTCCGAGCACATGGTAGAGTCCGTTGTGTTCTCGGGTGGATTCCACTGTAAGCAGATCCTTGATGTTTTCCACCACGCATATGATTGAGCTGTCGCGGCTTCTGTCGGAGCAGATCTCGCAGGTCTCCTCTTCTGATATGTTGTGGCATGTCTTGCAGTAGCGGATGTTTTTCCTCATGTTTATGATTGCTTCCCCGAGTGCGACAGATTCTGCTTCATCCTGCCTCAGAAGATGAAGCGCGAGGCGCAGGGCCGTCTTTCTTCCAATACCTGGAAGTTTACCGAGTTCCGCTACTGCATTGTCGAGTAATTGCGAATTATAACTGTTCATATTGCAAAATTAGTAATGTTTTAGTAATTTTGCAAGAGAAAAATTAAAACAGCATGATTGAATATATAAATGGAACGATAGGAGAACTCGAACCTACTCTCGCAGTTCTCGAATGCGCCGGAGTTGGATATGGCGTCAACATAACCCTGATGGATTATACTAAACTGCAGCAGCTTAAGCAGGCGAAGCTCTATGTGCACGAGTCTATACGTGAGGATGCCCACGATCTCTACGGGTTCTTGACGAAACAGAGCCGAGATCTCTTTCGCCAACTTATAGGAGTAAGCGGAGTGGGACCCAACACTGCAAGGCTTATCCTTTCCTCCATGACAGAGGAGCAGCTGATCGATGCGATCGCCAATGATAGGCCGGCAGCCCTCAAGAGTGTAAAAGGAATAGGAGGCAAGACTGCCCAGAGAATAATTGTAGACCTCAAGGATAAAATAAAAGCGACGGATATTTCGTTAATTTCAAGTACGCCCGTGGTAGGTGAGGCGTTCGACGATGCTGTGGCCGCTCTGACAATGCTCGGGTTCAATCCTCAGGCAAGCCGCACAGCACTCAAGAAGCTCTTCACTGAAGATCCGGGTCTTTCTACGGAGAAAGCCATAAAGCTGGCGTTGACAATGCTTTGAGTCTTTTTCCGTAAGAGCCCGAAGGCGGACGCGGACTGAATTAACGACAATAACTTGGCAAAGCGCGATCTGAAAATATTCCGTCTTCGTTGGCTGGCGGCACTCCTGGCAGTGCTGGCACTCTCTTTCGCGTCTTTCTCCCAGTATGTCAAGTCGACTCTTGAGCCTCCTCCCCCTCCTCCAGTTCCTGACACTGTAGCGGCAGAGGGAGATTCCGTAAAGACCATTTTTCCCGTGCGCCCTACGGTGAATATCGAGGCTGAGGATTTCAATGGAAAGGAATATCCTGCCGATCTGAAGGATCCGTCGAATCTTTCGACTCAGGTGGTCTATGATCCGGAAATAGGCATGTATGTCATCCATACAAAGATAGGGGAGCGGGATCTCATCACTCCTTTTATGATGACAGCCGAGGATTACCATGACATGGTCAATCGCGAGGAGATGTATGACTATTTCCGGAGCCAGAACTCTGCAAATTTCGAGCAGAAGGGGAAGGAGGCTTTCAATATCCTCGATATGAATTTCGCCCTTGGTCCTCTTGAGAAGGTGTTCGGCCCAGGCGGAGTGCGTCTGACCACCCAGGGCTCGATCCAGATTTCGGCAGGCGTGAAGAGCAATAAGACCGACAATCCTGCTCTGTCGCTAAGATCGAGGCGCAAGACATATTTTGATTTCAACCAGAAGATACAGGCTACGATAAATGCGTCCGTCGGCGATAAGATGAAGTTCAATATGAACTACAACACCGACGCCACCTTCAGTTTCGATTCCCAGAAACTCAAGTTGCAGTATGAGGGAAAAGAAGACGAGATAATAAAGAACATAGAGGCAGGCAACGTAAGTATGACCACCGGAAGCAGCCTGATCCGAGGAGGCACAGCGCTCTTCGGAGCAAAGGCGAAACTGCAGTTCGGAAAACTTACCCTCACCGGCCTTCTCTCACAACAGAACTCTGAGTCGAAGTCTATCTCGACGCAGGGAGGAGTGCAGAGCACTGATTTCGCGGTCAGTGCCGCCGACTATGATGCTAACCGGCATTTCTTCCTTAGCCAGTATTTCTATCAAAACTACGACAAGTTCTGTGAGAAACTTCCATACGTGTCTTCCGGAATCAACATTACGCGTATAGAGGTCTGGATCACCAATAAGACCCAGAAATTCGACGAGAGCCGTAACTTCGTGGCCTTTATGGATCTGGGTGAGAATACGAGGTTGGCGACCGATTACTGGACACCGGATTTTTCTGTCCCCGTGCCATCTAACCAGAGCAACAACCTTCTTCAGGTGTTGAAGTCTGAATATCCCGAAGCCCGCAATATCAATATGGTGACGGAGGTGCTTAAGCCGCTGAACGCCTATGGCATCGAGGGTGGCAAGGATTTCGAGAAGGTTGAGAGCGCCCGTCTGCTCAATTCCAGTGAATACTCACTCAACTCCGCTCTTGGATACATATCGCTTAAGCAGGCCCTCAATACCGACGAGGTGCTCGCCGTAGCGTTCGAATACACCTACAACGGTAAGGTATACCAGGTAGGGGAGTTCTCCGGAGATGTTACATCTACGGAGTCTGCCCTCTATCTAAAGATGCTTCGCGGCACAACCGTCTCGCCGAAGCTTCCCATATGGCAGCTGATGATGAAGAATGTCTACAGTCTCGGAGCCTATCAGATTCAGAAGAAAAACTTCAAGTTCAACGTCAAATTCCTTAGCGATTCAACCGGTGTCGAGATTCCCTATCTTCCTGTCGCAAATATCTCCAACAAGCCTCTTATCCAGGTGATGGGGCTTGACCGAATCGACTCCAACGGAGAGTCGGTCAGCGACGGTATATTCGACTTTATCGAGGGATACACTATCCAGACTTCCAACGGCAAGGTGATATTCCCGGTGGCTGAGCCTTTCGGAAGCAACCTGAGGCGGCAGATAGGAAATGACGCGCTGGCCGACCGATATGTGTATCAGGAACTCTACGACTCAACACTTGTGGTGGCGAAGCAGTTTGCCGACAAGAATAAGTTTACGATGTACGGACAGTATACTTCGGGTAGAGGAAGCCAGATCAACCTCGGAGCCATGAACGTGCCCCGAGGTTCGGTTGTCGTTACGGCAGGTGGCGCTGTACTGACTGAAAACAGCGACTATACCGTAGACTATTCTATGGGTATAGTGACCATAACGAATCAGAGCATCATTGATTCGGGCACCAATGTCAGTGTCACCCTTGAGAATCAATCCATGTTCTCAATGCAGCGTAAGACCCTTATGGGCCTTGACGCGCAGTATAGATTCAGTAAGGACCTTACCATAGGGGGAACACTGCTGCATTTCGGTGAGAAGTCGCTCACCGAGAAGGTAGGTATTGGGGAGGAAATCATCAATAACACGATGTTTGGCGTCAACCTCAGCTACAATAAGCAGTTCATGTGGCTGACCGATCTTATCAGTAAGGTGCCGACAATCAATGCGACCGCCCCGTCATCGTTCAATCTGACAGCGGAATATGCACAGCTCGTTCCTACGAAGCAGAAGACCGGTACCAATCAGGGAAGTTCATATGTCGATGATTTCGAGACATCTCAGACCGGAGTCGACCTGCGAAATCCCTACAGTTGGTTTCTCGCCTCTACTCCGCAGGATAATTCCGCCGACGCTCTCTTCCCTGAGGCGTCGCTCAGCAACAATCCGGCATATGGCAAGAACCGCGCGCTTCTCGCATGGAACTACATCGACAGAATATTCACGCAGCGAAACAGTTCGATGCTCCCCGGATATCTTAAAAACGATATCGCCCAACTTACGAGTCCTTACGTGCGAGAGATTAAGGTGCGCGAGATCTATCCTGGCCGCGATACCAACTATGGCGACGCCAACTATATCCAGACCCTTAACCTATCGTTTTATCCAAAGGAACGCGGACCTTACAATGTCGATGTGGATAACATAGATTCCGACGGCAACCTCCTGAATCCGGAGAAGCGCTGGGGAGGCATCATGCGGAAGATGGAGAACTCTAACTTTGAGACCTCTAATGTGGAGTATCTGCAGTTCTGGCTTCTTGACCCGTTTCTCGACAAGGATGCACCCCCGAACCCCGGCGGCGACCTGTATTTCAATTTCGGCGAGATTTCCGAGGATATCCTGAAGGATGGAATGAAGAGCTATGAAAACGGTTTGCCAGTCGACGGCAACGACGATTTCATAGAGGAGACGGTATGGGGCAAGGTGTCAAAGCAGAACTCGCTTACATATGCTTTCGAGAACGCTCCCGATGCCCGTCTGCTCCAGGACGTAGGCCTCGACGGAATTCCCACGGAGGAGGAGTTCTCTTTCCCGACTTATTCCTCTTTTGTCGAGACACTTAAGACGCGTCTTTCCGGAGAGGCCCTTGCGCGGATGCAGGAAGATCCCTTCTCTGTGCTCAACGATCCTGCCGGCGATAACTACCATTTCTTCCGTTCAGACTATTATGACGCGCATCATACATCCATTCTCGACCGCTATAAGCACTACAACGGAGTGGAGGGAAACTCCCTTTCGCCCGACCAGAGCCCGAATCCACAGTATCAGTCAAGCCGCGCGGTGCCTGATGTAGAGGATATCAACCAGGACAATACCCTGAATGCTTTCTCTTATAA
>JAIDTS010000162.1 GCA_029060585.1 Muribaculaceae bacterium | reverse complement strand
CATGTTTAGGGTAATTTTTATCATAAAAATTACATCTACCTAAAATACGTTGTGATAGATGATTAAGTATGAAATTAATGGGAATGACTGCCTAAAATAGGCAGTCATTCCCATTTTGTTAAGATTTATTAAGACTTTAATTTTGGCTGCTCGCCATAAATCCGCTACCTTTGCAACATAATCAAAAGCAATCATGAGTCTTATAGGATTTACTTACATGACTCAATGCACTTCAAAGTAGAAATTCATAATTATAAAAGATATGGCAAAGAAAGTTGTAAAGAAAGCTAACGGCGGACGTATCGCCGATATGGACGAGAAGCGCAAGGCTCTCGACATGGCAATGGCCCACCTCGAGAAAGACTTCGGAAGCGGCACCATCATGCGCCTCGGCGATGACGCGGTGCAGGACGTGGAGGTGATTCCTACCGGATCCATCGGCCTTGACTACGCTCTCGGTGTAGGAGGCCTTCCACGCGGTCGAATCACTGAGATATACGGTCCCGAATCATCCGGTAAGACCACTCTCGCCATCCATGTGATCGCAGAGGCCCAGAAGATGGGTGGCATCTGCGCCATTGTGGACGCAGAGCATGCTTTCGACCGTTTCTACGCCGAGAAACTCGGTGTAGACGTCAACAACCTCTGGATAGCGCAGCCTGACAACGGCGAGCAGGCCCTCGACATCGCTGAGCAGCTTATCAACTCAGGCGCCATCGACGTGCTTGTGGTGGACTCCGTAGCAGCCCTGACGCCGAAGGCTGAGATAGAAGGTGAGATGGGCGACAAGAATGTCGGTCTCCACGCCCGCCTCATGAGCCAGGCTATGCGCAAGCTCACAGGTACGATAGCAAAGACACGCACATGCTGCATCTTCATCAACCAGATCCGAGAGAAGATCGGTCTTATGTTCGGCAATCCCGAGACCACGACCGGCGGCAACGCCCTTAAGTTCTACAGTTCCGTACGTCTTGAAATCCGTGCAAGCGGTTTCATCAAGGATGGCGAGCAGGCCGTAGGCCGCACTGCGAAGGTGAAGGTAGTGAAAAACAAGGTGGCGCCTCCCTTCATGAAGGCTGAATTCGAGCTCCTCTTCGGCGAAGGAATCTCGCGTGTGGGTGAGATTGTCGACCTCGGCGTGGAGCACGGTATCATCCAGAAATCGGGCGCATGGTTCAGCTATGGCGGCAACAAGCTCGGTCAGGGACGCGACGCCGTGAAGCGTGTCCTCAAGGAGAATCAGGAACTGGCAGAGGAGATAGCCGACAAGATTGTGGCTAAGATGAACGCCGACCGCGACGCAAAGAAACCTGCCGGTAATCCATTCCTGCCCGGACGCGACAGCAAGGTTGTCTCAGCCGACGATGACATGGACATCGCAGCCGAACCTGATTCCTCCGACTCTGCGGAAGACCTCTTTGGAGATGATTTCGCGCTGTAAATAAGCTAAAGCCCCCGGCCTCCTAAAGGAGGAAGGTATGATGATGGAAAAAAGGCAGCCTTTTGGGGCTGCCTTTTTTCTTGTGATCATTATTTTATTTGGTCAGGATGCTGGTGCCGTACATGTAATAGAACCATCCGTCGCCGTCGAAATAATACCATAGACAAATGTCAGGAACCGTTATAGAGCCATCCGCATTGATAGTGGCCACGACAGACTCAGTCGCTCCCGCGGTGGAAGCAAACGTATAGTAAGTATCGCCATATTCCTGAGCCTCGATCGTGATGGTCCCGGCTTCGAAATCCACAATACCGTAGACCGGAGTGTCGGTCCAGTACAGGCCGTCGATCTCCACTGTCTTGTCATCTACCTTCTTGATAGTGGCCTTCCAATCGGAAGCATCGATATCCTCCCACTCCCAGTCATCGTTGATACTTGAAGTTCCTACGAAATGATTGTTGAAGGTGCCGGTGATGGATGCCATCTTGTCGTCCCAGCTAAAGGTGTCTTCATCCCACTCCGCGTAGTTTGCTCCATAGTAGCAGCCGATGGTCACTGTGCCGCTTTCGGCTGTGCCTTCGAAGGAGCAGTAGTTATACCACGGATAAGTGATCAGCATAGCCGGGTCGGTGAGTCCGGTCGGTATCTGCCATGTGGTGTAGCCCATGGCATCGTCATAGACATATTCGCCATTGAGGAAGCTGAACATATCGTCCGCGTTTGAAGTGTCGACGGCAAAGTCAAGGTTGTAGCCCTCCACTCCGTAGAATGCAAGGATCGAGTAACTGTTGTCGGAATATGCCACCATTGTAGCGGTCCAGTCGGAATCAAGCTGCGCGCTGTGGTAGGTGCCTTCTACGCGGTACAGCTCGAACACGAGTATAGTCCCGGTTGCCGTTGCAGCCTCGCTGTTCGAAAATCCGTCATGGCCCAGTGCTATGACCGTGATGGTATAGTCGCCGTTGGGATATCCTGAGAGTGATACTGAGTTGTCGCTGGTTGTGCCGGTCTTCACAATGGCCCCTGATGCGTCAGCGATGCTGTAGGAATATTCATTGGCGTTCTCCACGGCGTTCCAGGAGAATGTCACGCCGTTTTCCGACGTCGCGCTGACCACGGGAGCGGCAAGCTGCTGAAGATCGGCTGTAGTTGCTGTCAGCGTGACTGCCGGAGGAGTGGAATAGTCGCCGTCAATGGCTGCGAATGCCCACACCTGCAGGGTATAGGTAGTGGATGGCTGCAGTCCTGTGATGCGTATGGAAGTCTTCTGCGTTACGTCTGCCTTCACGGCACGTCCGTTGGGGTCGATGAGGCGGTAGCCGTACTGTACGGCAC
This sequence comes from Muribaculaceae bacterium, assembly GCA_029060585.1. Next base: position 475 of record JAIDTS010000162.1, on the reverse strand, counting down.
CCGCTATCTTCTCCCAGGAGAATGTCAGAGACTGATAGTTGGTATTGCCCTGCGTCACGCTTGGCTGCGTGAGGGCGTCGCGCAGTTCATTGTCGCTGTCGCAGGAAGAGAATCCCGCTGCGAGCGCCAGGCTGAGCAGCATGGCGAGTGTCTTTGTCTGTTTCATGTCTGTCAGGCTGCTTTATTCGAATGGATTGTATTTGTCGAGGTTGAACACCGCATACCATATCCCCCATCCCTCGTTGCCGTCGGTCTGCGTGACGTAGGTGGTGAAATAGATATACGAATATCCTGTCTCTTTTTCGTAGTTCATGTAGATTGTGGTGTAGTCGATATCGCTTTCAAACGATACGTTGTCGATGGCGGAATAGCCCGCAGCGTCGCCCGGTACCCATTCCGGGTATGTCTGGGTTTCCTCATCGTAGAGATACCAGCCGGGATATCCGTCGCCATAGTCGTAGAAATAGGCGTTGTT
>JAIDTS010000161.1 GCA_029060585.1 Muribaculaceae bacterium | reverse complement strand
ATCTTACAGTTCAAAAAATCCTAAAGAAAACTGCCGGATGGGGAGAGGTGCATGTCAATTCAAATATTGAAGGAGGAAAGTTGAAAATCGACGGTAAGGAGTATGAGAAGGGAATAGCCACACACGCCAATTCCATTCTGATCTTTGACATTCCGGAAGATGCAGTCTCTTTTTCAGCTCTTGCAGGCATAGACAATACAGGAAGCGATCAGGGTAGCAAGTCATCAGTAGAATTCCTTGTGTTCAACTATGACCCAACATTCAGGGCTGAGTATACCGACCAGTGGAATGGGGGAAACGTGCTGGTGGCCGTCGATCCAACCAAACAGATAGCTGAAAGCGGCTACATGTGTCGAGAAGGAGAGACTAAGACTGCTGAACTGCAGGCTGACATAAAGGGTGCCGAAAAACTATATCTTGTGGTTACTGATGGTGGCGACAATCTCTCATACGACCATGCGGATTGGGTTGATCCCGTTCTTGTAAAGGCTGACGGCTCGGAGGTTTCGCTGACAACAATAGCTTGGGACTCTAATCCTATTAATGGATGGAATGCTCCGAAGATCAACCGCAACAACGATGGCAACAAACTGAAAGTAGACGGTGTGGAGTACGATTATGGATTTGGAGTCAATGCTCCGTCTATTCTTACTTTTACTCTTCCCGAAAATCATGATTTCGTTGCTTTCAGATGTAAGGCAGGTCTTGATAACGATGTGGATAATGCACCATTTGGTGCAACGGTTGAATTCCGAGTGTTCACTGAAGACCCTGCTCCCAACAACGATGCCAATGTGACGCTCGATCTCGCTTCAATCGGATTAAATGCCGGACAGAAGGCAAAGATCACCGAGATGTGGTCCGGAACTGAAGAAGGCACTTTTGCCGATTCAGAATTCGCACCCTTCCTTCGTGAACATGCGAGCGGACTATATCGCATTACTCCGCAAGGTAGAGTTGATTCTGCTTCCCTTGGTCTTTCAGCTGAAGAAGATGAAGAAACAGGGGTCATGACGTTAAAGGCAGTTTTAGTCGGAGGGTCTGTGGAGAACGCATATGTTCAGTTCGTGCGTGATGGCGAGATACTCGGAAGCACCAAGATTGCAGACGACGGTTCAGCTGTTATGACCATTCCTTCAGTTTCAGGAAAACATACCTACAAAGCCTTTTATAGCGGAAATGCTGAAGTAACTAATGCAGTTTCGAATGAAATCACCCATGAATCAGCTGGAGTTGATTCGATTTCAGCAGATCAGAAAGATTGTGAGATTGTTCCGAGGAAAGGGGGAATTGAAGTCGTGAATGCGTCTGTTCACAATCTTGACATCTATTCTACATCAGGCGAAAAAGTAAAGACCGTGAAGACCGATAATCTCCCCCTATTCGTCTCCCTCGACCCCGGCTTCTACCTCATAGCCAACCAAAAATTCTTAATTGACTGACAGTGTAGTTAGCGCACTATATAAAATAACTCGAATAAGGTTCTCGTTTCTCCGAAAAT
>JAIDTS010000160.1 GCA_029060585.1 Muribaculaceae bacterium | reverse complement strand
GCCGATACGGTTATAAATTCAACGAAGCCCAGGAGAAAATCCTGAAATACGGCACTGAAGCGGAACGCGCCGCCATAATTGCCGAAGTTGTAGGTGAATCGGTCGGGGGCATGAACAAGAAGCTTGCCGAGACCGACACCGGCAAGATGAAGCAGTTAGAGAATTATGTTGGAGATCTCAAAGAACAGATTGGTGGAATGTTTAAAAAAGCTGATCCTTTCATCGCAATGGCCGCAAATTCAGCCACAGCCTTCATAGGACTCCAAAAACTCCGTTCCGGAGTATTAGCACTAGTAAAATCAATGAACATGCTAAAGTTAGCCGGCGGAGCCGTCGGCCTCGCCATAGCCGCCATCGCGGCCGCATATGTCTACTTCACTTCAAACACCGACAAGGCTACGCAAGCCATGAAGGAATTCACTGACGCCAAGAAGCAACAGGAACGTGAAGAACAACATGCCAAAGAAATCATCGAAGCCGAGGATGAAGCGCGCAAGAGTGCTATCGCCTCCCTCGAACTCAACAAGGCAAAAATCGAGAATTTCAAGGGCTCAAAGGCGGAGGAGCGGAAACTCGTCAAGGAACTCAACGACACCTACGGTCGCACCATGGGGTACTTCAAGAGCCTCTCTGAATGGTATCAGGCACTGGAGAAGAATTCAGATGCATATTGCCAGCAATTGGTAAAAGAGGCGAAAGCCCGTAAGCTCGCTGACCAGGTGGCAGATCTGGAATTGAAGCGAGACGATATCTCGGAAAAGCAGGAGACGGTAAGTAAGGAGAAAAAGAAAAGAGCTGTATATATTCCCGGAAGCCTGGGTCAGGTAGACCATTATGAGGAAGATCCAAGCGAATATGAAAAACTTGAAGCCGCCAAGAACAACATCGACATCGAGATAGAGCGAAAGAAGAGAGCCATAAGGGAAGCAGAAATTCCTGTCGTAATGCCCGTAATGGGATCCACCACCGAACCCGAGCTCGGAGGAGGCGGAGGAGGCAGCTCGACTCCGAAGACCAGGCTTCAGGAGATAGACGCCGCCATCAAAAGCAATGAGGAGAAATGGCGGTCGGCCTCCGAGGCTGAGAAGAGCGCGATACTCTCAACCGTCAACGCCCTTCGCGAGGAGAAGCGGGCCATCGAGCTTCATCAGGCCGAGCTCTCGCGTCCTCTGGAACTGAAAAGCATACAGGACTTCAACGACGAGATCAGCTATCAACAGAAACTCCTCGCTTCCGCATCGAAAGAAAACGCCGCCTCGATCCAGCAGACCATCGACGCCCTCGAGCTTCAGCGCGAGGCACTCTCCGTACCTGCCGAGCTGAAATCCATCGACGACTACAACAAAGCCCTCTCCTACCAGCAGAAACTTCGCTCCATGGCCAGCGCGGAGGAGATAGCGCAGCACGACCAGGTGATCAAGCAGCTTACCGAAGAAAGGGACGCCATGGAGCGTGCCGCGCACGTCGCCATCGACGCCGACAAGATAACATCCTACAGGCAACTCCAGGACGAGATCTCCTACTACACCGACCTCCTGCAGAACGGCACAGAGAAGGAGAAGAGGTTTGCCACCGAAAACCTCCCCGCTCTCATGAAGAAGGAGAAAGCCATGGGAATTCAGAACGCCGGAATCGGAATCGCCACCGACCCCGCGCAGGCCAACACCCTCGATGAGGTCGGAGCCGCCATCTCCCTTCTCGAGCAGAAGATCCAGAACGCCTCCGCCGACGAAATCGACGCCCTGCAGCGGAGCAAGATGGCGTTTGAGGAGAAGAAGAAGGTGCTTGAAAGGGGTATCGAGATTCCTCAGATGCAGAAGGAGATCGCCGACATCATGGGACTCTCAGATGCCGAGATGACCATTAAGATCCGTGATATCGGTTTCGACACCCTCGCCGAAAGGATCAAGGAGATCCAGAGTATGCTCAACGACCTTGACAATCCTCCGACGGAGGGGCAGCGACAGGCCCTCGAGGAGGTGATGGGAGTCTACGAGCAATGGAAAGAGAAATGCGTCGACTCGAAGGAAGTGCTGGTCTCAACGCTCAACCAGGCCTCGTCCGCCTTCTCCGGACTCGGCGACGCCTTCGAAATGCCGGAACTCAACGTAGTCGGCATAATAGCAGGCGCAGTGGCCACGATGATCCAGGGGTTCGCCTCGGCCTCCGCGCAGTCGAGCTCCATGGGACCCTGGGGATGGGCGGCATTCAGCCTCGCGGGTCTCGCCCAGCTCGCCGCCATGGTGTCTCAGATCAAGGGGATGGGGGCGTTTGCAGAAGGGGGTATCGTCAGCGGTCCGACGCTCGGTCTCGTCGGCGAATATGCCGGGGCGAAAAACAATCCGGAGGTGATCGCGCCCCTCAACAGGCTGAAAGACCTAATCGGAAATGATGAAAATGGCGCAAACGGG
>JAIDTS010000016.1 GCA_029060585.1 Muribaculaceae bacterium | reverse complement strand
CACAACCCCGGTTTTAAAACTGAAGAGAAAGGAACTTTTGACCAAAGTCGCTTTCACGCTGCAAAGATAAAGCGTTGCTTTAGATTCTTATTTATCTTGGATGGGAATTATATTTTGGATGGGAAAGGAGGGGCAGGCAACGCAGATCGGCTGCGGGCTTTGCCCTGCCGGGGTCGCGGATAGGGCGGATGGGGCGCGGATTTTTTCTTTTTGGTCTTTGGAATGGTCTTTGGTGTAGATGATGGCCATGTCATTGGCTTGGCCTACGCTGATTCGTGAATGAGCCAGGCTTCGCCGGCTGTCGCGGATTTGGCCTCGCGCTGAGGGGCATGAGGGCTCACGGAGGGAATCTTTCATTGTCGGCACTTGGGCGGGGAGGGCGCAGAGGCTCGCTCGCTGCGCTTCGCATTGCGTGAGTGGGGCAGCTATTGGGGCGTATGGCGCTGTTTACTCGGGGGTGGCGGCTATTGCTGCTACTTCGTCTGCCGTGATGTGGTAGGTGTCGGCGATTTTCTCCGCAGGTATGCCGAACGAAAGCATGGCGCGGATGCTCTGCCGACGTTCCATCTCGATGCCTTCGGCTATCCCCTGAGTGAGTCCTTCGGCGCGTCCTTCGGCGCGTCCTTCTTCCCTTCCGATCGTCCGTTCTGTCTCGGCTATCGCGTAGTTGTCGCGGTATACCTTCAGGGACTCCCTGTATGCCTTCCTTTCCTTGTCGGTGAGGGCGGCGTATTTAGCCTTCTGCGCCAGTCTCCTGAACACCGGTTCTTTTGCAAATGATTGAGGTATATTTTCCATCTTATCCATGTTTTTAAGTAAGTAAATCCATCTCTCAAGTGTGGTCTCGCATTCTTCAGCATCTTTTTCCATCATAGGAATCTTGAGGAATGTCATCGCCATCTTGTCGGAGAAGACCTCCTTGGTGTGTATATTGTATAAACACACATCCTCCCTCAGATGTTGCTCGCCAATATCGTTCCTCCATTCGAAATTCATCAGGAACACACCGTATACTGGTGTCAGCCTGTAGTCCCATCCCTCCCCCTACTCACCTTGAGCATATATGTCAGCAGAGAGATAGTAAAGCGCACGGTCTCGGAAGTGGGTCTGATAGCGGTTCTGCATCTCTACGATTATCCTGGTATGGTCTTCGAGTTCGCAGTAAAGGTCGTAAATCAGTGCCCGGTCATCCTTGGACTCACCTTTCTTCTCCTTGTCGAGGAAACTTACGTTGACGATTGTCTTGGATCCCACGTTCAAGGCATTGAGGAAAGAAATAATGAATTCCTTGTCGGCATGTCTGCCGAATATATACTTGAACCCGAAATCGGTGAGGGGATTGATATATGTGGAAGTAGAGTCTTTCATTGAGATGGGTATAGATGTTATGCATCGCAAATTTAAGAAAAAAAATGAAAGACGGCAAGAAAAAGAGAAAAAAAATTGCGGACAAGTCAACGGGGTGTCATTTTCGTTGCTGTAGATTCTTTTTATATCTTGGATGGGAAAGGAGGGGCTGGCAACTCGGATTTGGGCTCACGCAAAGTCCCCCGAGCACTGTCGCGCCTTCTTAAAGTGAATTGAACTGGCGGCTAGACGCGCTAAATATGCT
>JAIDTS010000159.1 GCA_029060585.1 Muribaculaceae bacterium | reverse complement strand
GGAGGACGGCATACTTGGCTTAATAGCGAACTCACAGAGATACAAAAGAAGAAGCCATACGCGGTAATGTGCGCCATTGCATATCTATGCAAGGCGGTAAATCCTAAACATGGATTTGTAAATGCAGTCAAATATCTTTGTTCGAAATATTCAGATATTCAGCTTAGAAAGTATGGATTCCCGATAAGATGAGAAAAGGAACCATTATGGAGGAACGTATAACGACGATGCTGGAGCACTATTGAGCCAGGCTTCGCCGGCTGGCTCGGATATTATATATGATCGAGCTAAGGGAGGTTCAATGGTAAGGGCGGGAGGTTTTTCTTTCTATTCTTCTTTTGTACATATACTTACAAATTTACATACACATTTTCCCGCCGAGTCTTCAACAATTTTCCCACATTTTCCCACCGACTTTTCATTAAATTGACCACATTTCCGTCCGACTTTATTGCAAACTCACATATTCTTCATGAATTATCCAACTGATTACACTAAAAAATATCATTTTTTGTGATTACTGCGGTCCGTCTCCGCATAAAGTCGGAGAACCTCCTCGCGAATCTCCTGTCGTTTTGCCTCGGCAGGCTTTGAAATTTTATCATCCTTTGACTCTTTTAGGAGTCAACTTTTTTGGTTCTTTCCCACTTTAGTTGAAAGCCGCGTAGCCAGCGGCCAGCGTAGCGATGCCGCTCCAGCGTTCTCCGCTCCGAGTGCAGGCAATTAAAGCCCTCACTCAGCGCTCTCTGCCACTCCGCCTCTCAGCGTGAAATCCACCGGCCCCACCCCCTTTGCGGCCATTGCGTGATGCCCGACAATAACCTCTTCCTATTTTTTCAACTAAATTAGGAAAGAACCACTTTTTTCAGGACGAGACATTCGTTACTCCTCCCATTGAAAATGTAGCAAGCACTCTCCGAGCGCGTCCCAATCCGACGCATCTCTTTTTTTTGTAAGAGCTGACAGCTCCAGCTCTCCCCGGTACTGCGTAGCCCATACTCCATACAGCGCAATGTGACTCACTATAAGAAAAACTATTACGAATTGTACGGCTCTTGTACGGCTCGCAAGACAGCGGTTGGGACAATGACTACGATGATGATTGGGACGACGATTTCCTTCCCGACATAGGGCAATATGACATCCATATCGGAGCGTTCGGCATCGGTCCGGCTGTATCGGTGGCACCCTTCTCTCGCCTTTACAACGAGGCCCGCTTCATCCGTGCAAGCCTCTACTTAATGTGTAGTTTATATCGAATCAAAGAATACTGAGTCATCTTTCGATTTTCCAGGCTTCGATGCAGCGGGACTCGGAGGAGAAGTTGACGCCGATTCTTATGATCTGGCGACCATCCATCTGATATTTTCGGTCATATTTCTTGTCTTCGATCTGCCGTAGGGCCTCTTCGGCAGAGCCGTCGTATTTCAGTTCGATGACGTAGATGTAGTCTTCGGTCTTGACTGTGATGTCGATGCTTCCGTCTGAGGTAGCGGATTCAGCCTCCGTCTCAAGACCCACAAGGTCCATGAGCAGGAAGAAGGCGTTGTGGAAGTTGTTCTCATTGTCCATCTTCATCTTGAAATGCACTCCGGCGAAATAGGCCTGCATGCATTTCATCGCTTTGTCTGCCTCACCTAAGATGAAATACATCACCATATCAGATACGAGTTTCTTCGGCTCTTCATTCGATCGGCATTGCACATAATAAGGAAGAAGGACCTTGAAAAGACCATCCTTCACCTCGTTGTTCGGTATTCCGAGTTTATATCTTTGTATTTTGGGATTATAACTCTTAATAGTAAGATAGCCGGTCTGGTACAGTAGTGCCAGAGGTTGTGGAGTCAGCAGGTCAAGGCCTTTCAGGTCGTCGTCGGTGCAATAGCTGTCAAACATAGCCTTCAGGTCCGCGTGTACTCTTTTGAGTGTCTCGGCTACCAGCCTCGGCATCCCTGTATCGTTCCAGTAGTTGGCAATCTTAGAGTCACTGAGAGCATTCAAAAGTGACCATGGATTGTAGATGTCACTTCCGTTTTC
>JAIDTS010000158.1:1601-3022 GCA_029060585.1 Muribaculaceae bacterium | reverse complement strand
TTGGCTTCGTAACACTCCCGGCTGACGGGTAGCTCCTGCTCGAGCATTGTCTTGGATTCGGCAATAAGAGTAAGCATGGTGAGTCTTAAGAAGGAGCCGAGTCTTAGGCTCGGACAAAGAAATAAACCGCGTCTTGATAATTATGAATTATGCATTATGAATTATGCATTAGCTAAGGCTTGTTCGAGGTCGGCTATGATGTCTTCTACGTCTTCGATGCCGACGGAGAGCCGGACGAGGTCGGCGGGGACGCCTGCCTCGCGCAGCTGCTCATCGGTGAGCTGGCGGTGGGTATGGCTTGCCGGGTGGAGCACACATGTGCGGGCATCGGCGACGTGGGTGACGATAGCGATGAACTTGAATTTATCCATCATTTCGATGGCGTCCTCGCGGGTGCCTTTCAGTCCGAAAGAAATCACGCCGCAGGTGCCGTTTGGCATCTGCTTCTTGGCGAGCTCATAGTATTTGTTGCTTTCGAGTCCTGCATAGTTGACCCAGGCCACTTTCGGATGCTTCTCGAGCCATTGTGCCACCTTCAGGGCGTTCTCGCAGTGGCGCGGCATGCGGAGATGGAGCGTCTCGAGGCCGAGGTTGAGGAGGAATGAGTTGTGGGGCGATGGGATGGAGCCAAGGTCGCGCATCAGCTGGGCCGTGGCTTTGGTGATGAAGGCGGCCTTTCCGAAAGCCTTGGTGTATGTCAGGCCGTGGTATGACTCGTCGGGGGTCGTGAGCCCCGGAAACTTCTCGGCGTGTGCCTCCCAGTCGAAGTTGCCGCTGTCTACGATCACGCCTCCTACGCTTGTGGCGTGGCCGTCCATGTATTTTGTTGTTGAGTGGGTCACGATGTCTGCACCCCATTCGAAGGGGCGGCAGTTGATGGGTGTGGCGAATGTGTTGTCGACGATGAGGGGAACTCCATTCTCATGTGCTACTTTGGCAAATTTCTCTATGTCGAGCACGTCATTGCTTGGATTGGAGATAGTCTCGCCGAAAATCAGCTTGGTGTTGGGGCGGAATGCCGCCTCGATCTCTTCCTCGGTGGATTCGGGGCTGATGAAAGTGCATTCTATGCCCATCTTCTTCATCGTCACGGCGAAGAGGTTGAAGGTGCCTCCGTAGATGGCCGATGAGCATACGAAGTGGTCGCCGGCGGAGCAAAGGTTGAAGACCGCATAGAAATTGGCGGCCTGGCCTGAGGATGTAAGGATGGCGGCGACACCCCCTTCGAGTTCGGCTATCTTAGCCGCGACGGCGTCGTTGGTCGGGTTGGCGAGTCTGGTGTAGAAGTAGCCGCTCTCCTCGAGGTCGAAGAGGCGTGCCATCTGTTCGGATGTGGAGTATTTGAAGGTGGTGCTCTGGATTATCGGGAGCACGCGGGGCTGTCCGTTCTCGGGTTTCCAGCCCCCTTGCACGCAGATTGT
>JAIDTS010000158.1:0-1501 GCA_029060585.1 Muribaculaceae bacterium | reverse complement strand
AAAAAGATTTTCGGACTGCATCCTCAACATAGTGTTGAAGACACAGTCCGAAAAGACTTGATTCTTTAGATACTTAAATTAGTCGTCCTTGCGGATTACGTTCCATACTGCGGAGCTGAGGAGCGCGCCGAGGAAAGGAGCCACGATGAAGAGCCAGATCTGGGAGATCGGAGTGCAGTTGCCTTCGATGCAAGCGAAGATGGCCGGACCGATGGAACGAGCGGGGTTGACGGAAGTGCCGGTGATAGGAATGCAGACGATGTGTACGAGTACCAGTGCGAGACCGATTGCGAGGCCGGCGAAATTGCCGGCGCCTTTCTTCTCGTCGGTAGTGCCGAGCACTACGAGCACGAAGATGAATGTGAAGATGAACTCTGCGATGAATGCGGGCACTACGTTGCCGTCAAGATACGAGTTGGCGCCGGTGGTAGTAGTGTCGTTGAAGATAGCGGAGAGGCCGGCTTCGTTGCCGCAGTGCACGAGGAGGTAGATCACGGCTGATGCGATGATTGCACCGATCACCTGGAAAATCATGTAGTTGCAGGCGTCCTTGCCGTTCATGCGTCCGTTGGCCCATACGCCGAGGGTGATGGCGGGGTTGATGTGGCAGCCGGAGATGCCTCCGATAGTGTACGCCATAGCTACTACTGCGAGGCCGAAAGCGAATGCGATGCCGAGGGTGGATACTCCGTATCCGGTAGTTCCCAGGCCGATGCCGGCGAAGACTGCGGAGCCGCAGCCCATCAATGTCAGCACGAACGTACCGATCATTTCTGCTAAATACTTTTTCATAAATGTTGTTTTTGTTGATTGGCGCGATTTCTCCCGCCGGGTTATATAAAATGTTTATTTCTTGGCGTCTCCCTGAGAACAATCGCAAAGATAATCAATTATTTTCTAATACGCAAGAAAAAAAGAGTAATCCCTTTAAAAAATCAACCAAATTGAAAGTGGAATGTTATATCAGTGAAACCCGAAAAAAGAATAGATGCCGGTCTGATGTCTCCGATTTCGGGAATCGTCCTTATTATGAAAGACACACGTGCCGTATTTGAGCAGGATATGGATTATAAGGGCATCGGAGAAGACCGGAATCAAATATAATGATTAATTATAAATGATTAATGATTAATTATTAGAGGGACTGAGAGGACTGGTAGAAAAAATTTGGCTTTTGATGGTGTTGGTTTCGATGTAAAATGTTAATTTTGCATCGAATTATCATTTTGTAAGAAAAGATGAAAAAAACTACCAAAGCTATTCATACTCCTTATCATCGCAGAGACGCCTACGATGCGCTCCAGATGCCCGTATATCATACATTAGCCTATGAATTCGACGATGCCGACGTCATGGCCGACGCCTTCTGCGGACGCACCGACGCTCCCGACTATTCCCGTGTGCTCAATCCTACAGTGACCCATTTCGAGCAGCGTATAGCCGCACTTACCGGAGCGAAGGAGGTCAGCGCGTTCAGTTCGGGAATGGCCGCGATAAGCGC
>JAIDTS010000157.1 GCA_029060585.1 Muribaculaceae bacterium | reverse complement strand
GCTAATGATCGTGGCGATGATCGTGATCTTCTATTTCTTCATGATCAGACCGCAGCAGAAAAAACAGAAAGAGATCAAAAAGGCCCGTGAGGCCATGAAGACTGGCGACAGAGTGGTTACGGCTGGTGGCATTCACGGCAAACTTAAGGAAATCACCGATGCTACCGTTATGATTGAGGTCGCTCCTGGCGTCCAGATGAAGGTAGACAAAGGTTCTGTTTTCCCAGCTGGTGTGGAAAACCCCAATGCACAGCAGTAATTAACTCTGACTGGATACCGCATGCACGGAAACTGGCTCGGCAATATAGTAGTTTGGTGGAGGAAACTCCGGAAGTCATCAAGGTTCCGGAGCATCCTTACTTATGCGGTTTTCGTCGGAATTGCTGCTCTTTTCTGGATTATTCTGACACTCAACGACTCTGTGCAGGATGGATGCATCGTGAATGTGAAGATCAGTAATCAGCCTGACAGCATCACTTTCATTTCTGAGGTCCCTAAGACAATACATGTTGAAGTGAAAGACAAGGGATCAAGCCTTATGCGTACAATGTGGCTGCATACTCCGACTCTTCATCTCAATTTCCGCGAACTTGCAGATGGACGGCAGCTTATCTGTTCACGTTCCGACATGATGGCTGCTCTGAAGGAGACTTTCGGAAGCAGCGCCACTATTATTTCAAGCAGCGTGGATTCCCTCAGGCTGACATATACGGATCGACCTGGAAAATCAATTCCCGTAGTCGTGGCGGTTAAGGCAGGTGCTCGTGCCGGATATACAGTTTACGGCAAGCCTACAGCGGAACCTTCGAGAGTCACGGCATATGGCCCAAGGGAAATCATCGATACTATGACAAGCGTACTGACTAAATCCTACGTTGAGTCAGATCTTTCTGAGTCTATGACCTTCAGCTCGGAACTAAAGTCAATTCCTGGAGTAAGACTTATTCCGGGTTCCGTAAAGGTCAAGATCAACGTAGAGCCACTGGTGGCTAAAGAGGAGATTGTCACTGTTGTTGCGGAAAATGTTCCGCAGGATGAAAACCTTCTTCTTTTCCCATCTAATGTCAGGGTCAGCTATTTTGTGCCGATGAGTGAGTTCTCAGATGAGAAGAAAGCCGTGAGGGTAGTGGTTGACTACAACGATGTGGCGACTCATATGGGAGAACGCATTCCCCTCAGGATAGAGCCCGTCAAAGGTGTCTATGCCGTAAATCCGAGACTTCATTCCGATTCTGTGGAATACACTCTTGTCCGATGACATTTCGATAAAACAAACAAAAATTAAACCATAATTGAAAAATCAAAAACAGCCATGCTTAAAGAAATACTTTCAATCACAGGCAAACCCGGGCTCTATAAAATCATCACTCCCGGAAAACGCACACTTCTCGTGGAGGATATGGTCAGCAAGAAGAGATTTCCGTTAGGTGCCCGCGACAGGGTAGTTTGTCTTGGCGACATTGCGATGTACACCGTAGGAGAGGATCTCCCTCTCGACAAAATTCTTGACCGTGTTTATGCTGTTGAGAATGGTGAGAAAATCGATGTCAAGGCAATGGACAACGATATGCTGCGCGAAGAATTTGCCAAAGCTGTGGAGGATTTTGACCGCGATCGAGTCTATCCCTCCGATATTAAGAAACTGTTCAACTGGTATAATCTGTTGATTTCACAGGGATTCACCAAGTTTACAGAAGAAGAGTTAGAAGCTTCTGAGGATGCTGAGACTTCTCCGGAGGAATAATGTTCGTCAACAATCTTTTAAATCAAAAATTATGAGGAAACTACTATTCCTGACAGGATTGTCGGCTATGGGACTGTCAGCTTTAGCAACTGATAATTCCTCTGATCCCGTAGTTTTTGAGGATGCGTGCGCTTATGCTATGTCCGCTAATGGCGCATACTTCGTCTCTGAAGCAGAGGGAGGCCTCAAGATAGTTGATATCGCCACAGGAAAAATGGTTGTCTACAGCAACGACGGTGACGTAGGCAGCTATTCTCAAGGCATCGGTAAGTGCATATCCAACACCTGTATCGTCGTAGGCTCTTCTGCTGATGACTCAGCTGTCTATTGGAAAGATGGAGAATGGTATGTTCTTGATGTGCCTGAGGACGCCATATTCGCAAATCATGCCAACGCCATTACGTCTGATGGATACCGTATTTGCGGAAATATCGGAGGTGGGGGAGATATCTATAATTACGACGTGCTGATGCAGAAACCTTGCATCTGGACCTGGAACGCTGAGAAGAATGACTATGACACTGCTGTCATGCTTCCATTTCCTGAGCTTGATTTTACGGGAAGAATACCCCAGTACGTCACTGCTATAGACATTTCTGACGACGGAAAGACTGTCATAGGCCAGGTGATGATAGCCAATGGCCTTTGTCGTTATCCGATAATTTATACGGAAAACGAAAAGGGAGAGTGGAGCTATCGCCTCCCGGATGAAAAGAAGCTCTATCCCGAAGGATTGGTATTCCCCGAATTTCCCGGTGACGGACCAGTATGTCCAAGTCAGGAATCCTTTATGACAACTGAGGAGATCGAGGCATATACCGAGGCTGTCCTTGACTGGAGAGATGCCGGTGATTACACTGTGCCATATCCTGAATATGAGGACTTCATGACCGATGAGGAATTGAAGGATTATCAAAAGGCCTATACAGAGTTTTTAAAGGAATATGAAGCCTGGGCTACCGCATATTCATCATGGTTGGATATGGAACTTGAGATCCTCTCAGAAGTGCCTATATATGAATTCAATTCAATCCGTATTTCACCCGATGGCAAGAAATTCGCTAATACTGTATATGTGGAAGACGACAGCGACCCCGATGCTTGGATGCCCGATGTCTACAGCTACATATGGGTGTTTGACATCGAGTCTCGCGATATCACCAAGTATGAACAGCAGGATTCTTTCATTTTGACTTTCTTTGGCAACGATGGTGTTGCCTTGGCCGTTGTGGGCAAGGGTGAGAATCCACAATCTTATGTTTTGAAAGACGGAGAGGCTACATGGATGAAGACCTGGATCACAAATGCTCTCCCGGAATGTTCTTCATGGATGGAGGAGAATATGACTTTTGAAGTGATGACAGAATTCTGGAATCCCGACATCAACAGTTGGGACGTAGCCTACACAGAAGAAGTGCTGACCGGACGCGCATGTGCTACCCCGGATCTTTCGAAAATTATTCTCGGAGTAGAAAATGTCTGGGACTATACTGACGACGGACTCTCAGTGATGTTTGATATGAGCGGCGCAGACGCAGTGTCTGTTATCAATGAGAATGACGTCAACACCACTATTTACGACCTTAGCGGACGCAAGCTTAATGAAGCGTCGGCTCCTGGGATTTATATAGTCAACGGTAAGAAAAAAGTGGTTCGATAACAATATTAAAAGATATTTACAAAAGAAATTTACTGATTCTAAACGGGTGGTCCTGACAGGCGGACCGCCCGTTTTCTATAAATAATGTTAAGACTCTAATCTAAGGGTAAGCCCGATTGTTTTATTTTTGGCACGGTATTTGATACCATACCAGTATAAAAACGTAATAAAACAAACATAGAAATGGCTAACGGAAAAATTGGGGTTACAACTGAAAATATATTCCCCGTAATCAAAAAATTTCTTTACAGCGACCACGAAATATTTCTTCGCGAGCTGGTAAGCAATGCGGTAGACGCTACGCAGAAGATTCGCACCCTTGCCTCTTTTGGAGATTTTAAGGGTGAGCTCGGCCAACTTGATGTCCGTGTTGACATCGACAAGGAAAAAGGCACACTGACTGTTACTGACCGCGGCATAGGCATGGACGCGGAGGATGTCGATAAATACATCAACCAGATTGCATTCTCGGGTGCTGAGGAATTCCTGCAGAAATACAAAGATACGGCCAACAACATCATTGGTCACTTTGGACTCGGATTCTATAGTGCATTCATGGTTTCAAAGAAAGTGGAAATCCGGTCTCTTTCTTATAAAGAAGGAGCTAAGGGTGTTCTCTGGACATGTGACGGAAGCCCTGAATACACAATGGAGGAATGCGACAAGGCCGACCGTGGTACCTCAATAACTCTCTACATCGATGACGAAAGCAAGGAATTCTTGGAGCAGGCAAGGATAGATACACTTCTGAAGAAATACTGCCGTTTCCTTCCGGTTCCCGTAATCAGCGGAAAGAAGCAGGAATGGAAAGACGGTAAGATGGTAGATACTGATGATGATAATGTTGTCAATGCCACCGAACCACTATGGACCAAGAAACCTGCTGACTTGACCGATGAGGATTACCTCAAGTTCTACCATGAGCTCATGCCAGGTCAGGACGATCCGATGTTCTGGATTCATCTGAATGTTGACTATCCCTTTACTCTGACAGGTATATTATACTTTCCTAAGATCAAGAACGAGTTTGACGTTCGTAAGGACCGCATTCAGCTATATAGCAACCAGGTATATGTGACGGATCAGGTAGAGGGAGTAGTTCCGGAATTTATGACCCTTATGCAGGGCGTCATAGATTCTCCAGATATTCCCCTCAATGTAAGCCGAAGCTATCTGCAGGCTGACACTGCTGTGAAAAAGATATCCGGATATATCTCGAAGAAGGTAGCTGAGAAACTTGATTCGATGTTCAAGTCTGATCGCAAAGCTTTTGAGGAGAAATGGGATGATATCAAAGTATTCATTGAATACGGTATGCTCACCGATGAGAAGTTCTTTGATTCGGCTAAGAAATTCTATCTTCTCAAAGACGTAAATGGAAAATATTTCACTCTTGACGAGTATCATACACTCGTAGAGGGAGAACAGAAAGACAAGGACGGTCGCCTCGTATATCTCTATGCTACCGATAAGACAGCCCAGCACAGCTATATTCAGGCTGCTGAAGACAAGGGTTACAGCGTTCTGCTTCTTGACGGACAGCTTGAGCCGCACATGGTTGGTCTTCTCGAACAGAAGCTCGATGGAGTTAGCTTTGTGAGAGTTGACAGCGACACCCCGGAGAAACTGATCCGTAAGTCTGAGGATAAGTCTACCGGTCTCTCAGCCGATCAGACCGAAGTGATGACCCTTCTTTTCAAGTCGCAGATTCCTGTTGTGGATAATGCTCAGTTCATGGTGGGATTTGAGGCGATTTCCGCTGATGCGGCTCCTGCTACTGTCACTCAGAATGAGTTCATGCGTCGTATGAAGGATATGGCCGCTATGCAGCCGGGAATGAGTTTCTACGGAGATATGCCTGCAAGCTATTCATTCACAGTAAATACTGAACAGCCTGCCGTCAAAGCAATAGTGGATGAAACAGAAAAAGAACTCGGTGCTAAGGCAACCGACATTCTCGGTCAGATTTCCGCGCTCAATGATGAAATCGCAAAAGCCTCGAAGGAGGCTCAAGACAAGAAAGAGAGTGTTCCTGACATGAAGGAACAGAATGATAAGATCGCCGCTCTTCGCGCTGATCTTGACAAGGAAGTTAGCGCTTATGCCGCCGGTCTTCCTAAGGTAAAGCAGATCATTGATCTTGCGCTTCTTCAGTGTGGCCTGCTCAAGGGAGCGGCTCTCTCTGAGTTCATAAAGAGAACTGCAAAACTCCTTTGATTTAATCTCATTGTGAAGAATTATTATTAGTAAATGGCGTCATGCGGAATTCGCACGACGCCATTTATCATTATGATGACTGATTATGCGTTAGACTTCGCCTCTGAAAATTTTCTCAAAGACATCCGTCACTTTGTTTACTTCTACAATCTTTATGTTGAATTTATCGTGGATTCCTTTGAGATTTCCGGTGGGTATGAAAATCGTTTCGAATCCAAGTTTCGCAGCTTCGGAAACTCTCTGGTCGATGCGTGTGACAGTACGAATTTCACCCGATAGTCCGACCTCTCCTGCAAAGGCAGCATGGCGCGGAACAGCAACATCGAAATTTGAAGACATCACGGCTACTACCACAGCAAGGTCCAATGCAGGATCTGTAACTTTCAGTCCTCCCGTTATATTAAGGAAGACATCCTTTTGCCCGAGTTTGAAGCGCGCTCGCTTCTCCAGCACTGCAAGAAGCATATTAAGCCGCCGTTGGTCGAAACCCGTTACGCTTCTTTGAGGAGTACCGTAGGCAGCTGAGGAAACCAATGCCTGAACCTCAACAAGAAACGGACGTGCTCCGTCGATAGTTACCCCAATAGCAATTCCGCTCATCTCTTCCTCACGGTTGTCGCTCAATAGCATTTCCGATGGATTCTTCACTTCGCGAAGTCCTTTGGCTATCATCTCGTAGATTCCGATCTCATTAGTTGAACCGAAACGATTCTTGATGGCACGAAGTATACGATATAGATATTGTCGGTCTCCCTCAAACTGGATGACAGTATCTACGATATGCTCCAAAACTTTTGGACCTGCAATCGCACCGTCTTTGTTTATATGGCCTACAAGTATAACAGGAACGCCCGATCGCTTCGTATACCTTAGCAGAGACGCTGCACATTCACGCACCTGACTGACGCTTCCTGCAGCAGATTCGATATCGGCTGAAGCAATGGTCTGGATGGAATCTACAACTACAAGCTGAGGCTTGACATTCTCAATCTGCGCGAAGATCTTATCGAGATCCGTTTCAGTCAGTATGAAAGTATTCTCCGATACCTTTCCAAGACGGTCAGCCCGCAACTTAAGTTGAGAGGCAGACTCCTCTCCGCTTACATAAAGTATTCGGCGGTTGCGTATTGAAAGGATGTTCTGAAGAAGCAAGGTTGACTTGCCGATGCCCGGCTCCCCACCAAGCAACGTAAGACTTCCGGCTACGAGACCCCCACCAAGCACGCGGTTGAGCTCCTCCGATGGCATATGGATGCGGGGCTCATCAAGAGGCTGTATTTCCGATAGTTTTATCGGATGGGCTCCTTCAGTTGAAAGAAATCCTTTACCTTTATGTGATTGTTTGGTCGACACTTTCTCTTCTACGAAAGTGTTCCATTCGCCGCAGGCTGGACATCTACCCATCCATTTAGGAGATTCGTAGCCGCAGGAATTGCAGAAATATACTGATTTTGTAGTTGACTTTGCCATTATCAGAGATTTCGACGCATGAATTCAGATACTGTTATCGCGGTAGCCGCTGCCACATTGAGCGACTCGGCATGGGGGCTATTAGCGAAACTTGGAATATGCAGTGGAACGTTGATTTTCCGACGCATCGCCTCGCTGAGGCCGTTGCCTTCGTTTCCCATGACAACAAAGGCCGGAAGTTCGAGGACGGTGGTATATATGTCTGTGCCCTCGAGAAGAGTACCACATACAGGTATTTCAGGATTCTCTTCAACTATCTTTAGGAGGTCTGCCTGACAGAACTTTACCATACCCACGGCCCCCATTGAGGATTGCACTGCCTTTGGATTGAAAGGATCTGAACACCCGGTGCCGATGACGACTCTTGCTACTCCAAACCATGAAGCTATTCGTAGAATAGTTCCAAGATTTCCTGGATCCTGTACACAATCAAGCATTAACGTCAATCCGGATGCATAATCTACTTTATTGAATTCAATCGGCTTCGGAAGACGATAGACGGCAATGACACGCGGCAACGACTGGAACTGCGACAATTGCCGCATATCAGACTCCGGAACTTGGAAAATAGGATAGTTCCCATATCTTTCATACGTTTCAATATCCCCTTCTGCTACTATAATGGCCTCTGGAAGAAAGAACCTTATTGTATCAGCAACGCATTTTTCCCCCTCGGCCATGAAGAGGCCAAGTTTCTCACGCTGCTTACGCGAACTTAGCCTGCTGTAAAGATTCAATTTGGTTTTAGACAGATTCATACTACAAATTTAAGAAAAAAATTCCATTATATATGTTGTAAACAAAGAAAAAATTAGTAATTTTGTAGAAATAATCATGTAATTAAAAACCCAGTCAAATATAACAATGAAATACATAGGAGCACACGTAAGCACTGAGGGAGGAGTTTCTAATGCACCACTCGAGGCGTTGGCAATAGGTGCAAGAAGTTTCGCGCTTTTCACTGGCAGCAGCAATCGCTGGACTTCGAAAGCAATACCGGAAGACGAGGCCCAGGCTTTTAAGGAAAACTGCAGGCGGGGAGGCTTCTCTGCCCGTCAGATTCTTCCTCACGATAACTTCCTCATAAATCTTGGAAGTCCTGATCCTCAGAAACTGCATCTCAGCCGTAATTCCTTTCTTGAAGAGATGAAGCGATGCGAGCAGCTTGGCCTTACTATGCTCAACTTCCATCCCGGTAGTCATGTCAACGAGATTGAGGAGGAAAAATGTCTCGATTTGATTGCTGAATCTATCAATATCACGCTTGAGAAGACTTCCGGCGTGACGGCGGTACTCGAATCCACTGCCGGACAAGGAAGTAATCTCGGTCACAGATTCGAGCACCTCGCACACATTATATCCAAAGTTGAGGATAAGTCGAGGGTCGGAGTATGTATCGACACTTGTCATACATATTCTGCTGGTTACGATCTTGCTGATGAGGAGGGATATAGAAAAACCTGGTTGGAATTCGACTCAATCATCGGACGTGATTATCTTAGAGCGCTCCATCTCAATGACGATATGAGGAAACTCGGTTCGCGCATTGACCGTCATGCGGAGATAGGAAAGGGAACACTTGGCCTGGAGTTTTTCAAGCGTTTAGTCAACGATTCACGTTTCGATAATATGCCCATCATTCTCGAGACACCAAATCCTGCAATATGGCCGGAGGAAATTAAACTTCTCTACGGCCTTATAGATAAGTGAAAATCTCCTCAAAAATTCCTTTACATTCCAACTCATCGTAAACCGGTAATACCACAAGCCCATAACTTCAAAACTTAAATAAAATGGCAATACAAAAACCTGACCTTGGCTTCTGGAAACTGTGGAACCTCAGTTTCGGATTCTTCGGAGTCCAAATAGCCTATGCGCTCCAGAGCGCCAACATTTCCCGTATCTTCGCAACTCTTGGCGCGGATCCTCACTCCCTCAGCTATTTCTGGATTCTTCCTCCGTTGATGGGGATTATCGTGCAGCCTATCGTTGGTGTCTCTTCCGACCGAACATGGTGCAGATTAGGACGCCGTCTCCCATATCTTTTGCTTGGCG
>JAIDTS010000156.1 GCA_029060585.1 Muribaculaceae bacterium | reverse complement strand
TTATTTATGGTGTTCATCTTAGTCTATTGCTGAAAGTTAGAAATCCGTATCATAGTATCCTGCTACCGTCACACTCAGTTTATCAAGTTTGATAAAGAGGTCCGGGCCTATGGCTTCCGTATTATCACCTGGCTGCTCGACGGTGGCGACAAACCTTACGCCGTCGAAGTCTTTGATTGTAGTGCCCTTTATGGCGCTTATGATCAGACTTACCTCTTCATTATTAGCCATAGCGGGAACATGGAAGTTTCCGGCATTCTCATCTATAGCGATTTCATTGCCGTTCTTGTCTACAGGGAACACTTTCAGCTTGACGCTTACAGGAAGGTTGGTAGTGCAATTTGCCTTAAGCGAAACGTGTGTGATATTCACTTTGTCAAGGTCTTCGCTTCCCCATCCGCTTTCAGTAGACTCATAAACTACTTTCGAGTTCTTGCCGAAGCCAAGCGGAGCATTGAATTCATAGCTGCCCTCGGCATTTCCAAGATCACCGAGCGGGAAGTCAATCACATCGCCTGCGAAATTGATGTCCTTAATGTTGACGTCTATACTTGAGGGAAGGCCTGAGTCTCCATTAGTGAGGACATTGCGAAGGCCATCGAACTCAACAAGTGTATAACCATCTTTTGGGGTACAAAACGCGAGATTTGAGTCCTCGCCTGCCAATGTGAACACTGCGCTGGGATAACCTACAGACTGCCCGTTTTTGAAGTTGGATGTCAGTATAATCTGACCTTTTCCTGCAAGCCATTTACCTACCGGATTCTTGACACTTATGAGAATCTGAGGATTAGCAATGACAAGGTTGGTCTCGGGGCTGTCCAGGAAATCAGGAAGATCGTTGAGAGTGATCGGATCGATGTGAATTGCATCCATGTTGTAGTCGATCTTTCCGCTGAAGCTTGCGAGCTCGAACGACGACACTTCATAGTCAGCATGAATATCAAGGCTTCCCGGTACGACTGTGTTCTTTACCGAAATATTCAGTTCACCTCCGAGAATACCGACCTGTCCCGAGATGGCAAGTGTTCCGTTTTCTATTTCGCCCTTATCTCCAAGGGCGAGACCATTTGCATTTAGTAATACTATCGCTGTGCCGTCTGATTCTATAGGAAGATTTCCTACAGTCAGTATGCCGGAAGTCTGGTCATATCCTGAGTTATCGGTGATGAGCCCCCAGGGGAGCTGAAGTTTAATATTACTGAAAGATATCTTGTTATCGCCTCCCGCAAGACTGGTAGGAATCGACAGTTTGACTTTGATGCTGATCGTCTCTTTTGTCTTGATGTCTGCAAGCTTCACGAGCGCCTTGTCTATATCCTGCATGCTGAACTCATAGTCAGCCTTATCGGTGCCTTCGAAGATCACTGGAGGAAGTGTCAGTTCGGGAAGAGCGATTTCCGAAACTCCGGGTATGGAAGCGGTGAGTTTCGTGGAGTTGATATGAGGAGCAGCTACACTGACAGAGGCGATGTGGAACTCGGTAGGCGCGATTTCTCCTCCTTTTGTGATGGCATATTTGCCGTCGATTTCCGAGATGTTCTCGTTGTCGTCAAGATTGATTACATTTTCAAGCTTTATTTCCGAAAGATTGACGGGAACCGTCAGGTTGTCGACAGTGAATCGGGAGGTCGTGTCGATGTCTGAGAGGTCATATTTATCGTCTACACAGGCAGTCAGCATAGAAACTGCCGTCAGCGACAAAAGACCGTTTACCAGGATTTGTCTTTTCATTTGAAATTTATTATTGTTGATTTTCAGTGTCGTTTAAGTCTTTAAACTTATTTATAATTAACCTTTCATCGTGATTTCTAAATTCGGGAATAAGGTTAATAAACATCGTTTGTAAGTGTCTCTTTTAAAATTGTGTGCAAAATTATAAAAAAAAATCCGTATATGAAAATGATTTTTATGGAAAAAGAAATAAAAACCGGGACATTTTATTACACAGACAAGGACGGCTCCATCCTTACTGATGGAACCATCCTTGTTTAATGTAAGAATTTCAGAGCTT
>JAIDTS010000155.1 GCA_029060585.1 Muribaculaceae bacterium | reverse complement strand
GCGTGACTACAAGGGAAGAGGCCGATATATTGGCCTTCAGGTTGCTTCGCCATCTCCCATATGCCCCAGACTTAGCGGACACTCTCGCATCATCAGAAGATTCGCTTAAGAAATACACAGCGACCGCTATCAGGCGCTTTCTATGACAAAACGACATAATAAGATCATGAGACTAAGACTAAGACCTTCATTACTCACAGCTGCAACTACTCTCGCCATGCTTATGAGCCAGTCGCTTACCGCTGCTGACACGGTTTACGACAATGGAAAATTCGAGGCGGGTAACGGCACATTCCTCCTCAATGGGGAGCCATTTATAGTAAAAGCGGCGGAGCTACACTATCCACGCATCCCGCGTCCTTACTGGGACCAGCGCATCAAGCTATGCAAGGCCCTCGGCATGAATACCATATGTCTCTATACCTTCTGGAACTCTCATGAGCCCAAAGAGGGAGAATTTGACTTTACAGGCCAGAACGACCTTCGTGAGTTTATCAAACTCTGCGAGGCAAACGATATGAAAGTGATCCTGCGCCCGGGGCCATATGTATGCGCGGAATGGGAAATGGGAGGCCTCCCCTGGTGGCTTCTAAAGAAAAAGGACATTAGACTGCGCGAGAACGATCCCTACTTTCTCGAGCGCGTAGACAAATTTCAGAAAGCGGTGGCTGAGCAGGTAGGCGACCTGACAGTGGCAGACGGAGGCCCGATAATAATGGTGCAGGTAGAGAACGAATACGGTTCCTACGGAACGGACAAGCCTTATGTAGCCAACATACGCGACATGCTCCGCAAGAACTTCGGCGACAACGTGACGCTATTCCAGTGCGACTGGTCGTCAAACTTTACGGAAAACGGACTCGACGATCTGATATGGACGATGAACTTCGGTACAGGAGCGAACATTGACCAGCAGTTTGCCAAACTCAAGGAACTGCGCCCTGAGAGTCCTCTTATGTGCTCTGAATTCTGGAGCGGATGGTTCGACAAATGGGGTGCCAACCACGAGACTCGTCCGGCAGCGGACATGATCGAAGGAATAGATGAGATGCTCTCGAAGGGAATATCCTTCAGCCTTTATATGACACATGGAGGCACCAACTGGGGCCACTGGGCCGGAGCAAATTCTCCAGGGTTCGCTCCTGACGTCACCTCCTACGATTACGACGCTCCTATCAGCGAGAGCGGACAGATCACTCCCAAATACATGGAGCTCCGCAAGACACTCGCAAAATATAACGACGGCAAGAAACTTCCTGAAATTCCAGCCACCATCAAGCCCATCGAGGTAAAGGAATTCCGCCTTGACATGGTTGCCCCGCTCTTCTCCAACCTTCCGGATGGAAAAAAGACCCGCGAAATCAAGACTATGGAGGAGTTCGACCAAGGTTTTGGAAGCATCCTCTACCGCACGACGCTTCCGGAACTAAAAGAGGGTGCCGTGCTGACAATCGACGAGCCGCATGATTACGTACAGGTCTTCGTCAATGACAAATATGTCGGGACACTTGACCGCCGCATGGGAGAGAAGAACATCCTGCTTCCGCCGTGCGGCAAGGATGCAAAACTTGACATTCTCGTAGAGGCGATGGGACGCATCAACTTCGGACGCGCCATCAAGGACTTCAAGGGCATCACAGACCGCGTGACAGTCACTGAAGAGCGTAACGGCTATTCCTTCACATGTGATCTCAAGAACTGGGAGGTCTTCAACCTTGAGGACACACCTGAATTCTACGAATCCATGGAATTTTTCCCTACAGAGGCCTTCACTCCGGGACCCGACGGACGGCTGCCAAGAGGTGTATACAAGGGCTCCTTCAACTTAAATAAACCCTCTGATACTTTCCTCAACTTCGAGACATGGGGAAAGGGTCTTGTATACGTCAACGGCCATCCCTTAGGCCGAATCTGGGAAATAGGCCCTCAGCAGACACTCTATATGCCCGGATGCTGGCTGAAGAAGGGCGAGAACGAGATCATGGTGTTCGATGTCATAGGTCCGAGGGAAGCTAAGTCGGCAGGACTTAAGACCCCGATGATCGACAACCTCCAGGTGAAGCGTCCAGTCACGCACCGTGAGGAAGGAGAGACTCTCGACCTCGGAGGAGAGAAGGCTGTCATGACCGGAACTTTCGAGCCAGGAAACGGATGGCAGGAATTCAGGCTTGACACTCCTGCGGGAGGAAAATGGCTATGCATTGAGGCTCTCAACTCTATCAACGGAAAAGACGTGGCCTCTATAGCCGAGCTATATGTGCTCGACGAAGAGGGCAACAGAATTTCGAGAGAACCATGGACTGTCTACTATGCCGACAGCGAAGACACGAAGCGGAGCAACCGTGCGGGCGACAAGGTGTTCGACCTCCAGGAATCCACTTTCTGGAGCACCGTGAAGGGAGTTCCCTTCCCGCATTATCTCGTCATAGACCTCGGCTCGTCAAAGAAGATATCAGGCATACAGGTGCTTCCAAGAATGGAGAGCGACGTGCCAGGAGCGATCAAAGACTTCAAAGTATATGTGAGCGACAAGGCGTTTAGGAAATAATTCATAATGCATAATTCTTAATGCATAATTGGCTACGCCCAAGCTAAAGCAAGTCTTATGAATAATTGGCTTCTATTAAGCCAAAGTAAGGTATAATGCAAAATGCATAATCGGATGAATGTCCGATTATGCATTTTTTATATTCCAATTATTATTAACAATCTAATTATGAATTATGAATTGATCAATAGGAGATGAGGGAAAAACGGTTGCCGGGAAGGCGTTCTACTATACCGTCGAATTCCATTTCGCCGAGATGGGCCAGAAGGTCGTGGATCGACAATCCTGTCCGTTCCCTTACGGTGTCGACGGCCATCGGATCCTGCGAGAATCGCAAAACATCATAGATGAGTTTCTGAGGACCTGCGAGCTCAGGAAAAAGATCACGCTGCTTAGGAGCAGCCACGACATTTTTAGGCTCCCATCCGAGCATCGACATAAGATCGGCGGCGGAACCCGCCATCAATGCCTTCTGGCTCCTTATGAGGCGGTTGCAACCAGCACTCATCTCATCGCCTATACGGCCAGGAAGGGCTATCAGCTCACGTCCATATGAAGAGGCTACAGCAGCCGTAGACATCGCTCCTCCCTTGTCGGCGGATTCGGCTACGAGCACTGCATCAGTCATCGTCGCCACTATACGGTTTCGTTCCAGAAACCTGCTTCTGTATGGGGTGACTCCGGATGGATATTCCGACACTATTGCTCCACCGGCCGCAATGATTCGCCTCGCGAGATCACGGTTCTGAGCCGGATAGATGGTATTAAGACCATGCGCCACTACAGCGACGGTCGGAAGTCCGGCCTTAAGGGCGGACTCATGCGCAGCCGAGTCAATACCGAGAGCCAGCCCACTCACTATCACCATTCCAGGGAAATATGGAGCAAGATCCTCTACCAGTTTTCCTACGTAGCGTACGCCATAGGCTGTGGCATGCCGCGTACCCACTATGCTGAGCATCCTGTCGGCATCGAGATCTGCGCTTCCGAGACGATAAAGCGTCAAAGGAGCCCGGTCGATATCCGTCAGTCTCGACGGATAGTCATCATCGGTAAGCGACATCGCCGTTATACCGTGGCGTTCCATGAATTCTACCTCACGTCTCGCCCTGAATATGGCTTCATCGCGCAGCATTCTGTCGAGCGCAGGACCGGCATTCATATTCAGCCTGACGGCAAGTTCCTGCTGTCCGGAAGAGAAGAACTCCTCAAGGGTCATACCCGATTCTTCCATATGGCGCACTAACTGAGCGCTCATGCCTGGCACGAACGAGAGGGCGATACCGAGAAGCCTGTGCTGATCCATATAATTGTATGCCCCTGAAGAATACTTAGTTGATATATTTGGCAAATATCTTTGCGAGTTCGTCGCCCCGCGAAAGCTTACCGTTCTTAAGCACCACTACGTTGACGAGACCCTGACATACAAGCTCGCCTCCGGGACGCATTATATCCTGATGGAAGATAAAGCGCGGTCCTTTCCTCTCAAGACGGATGCACGAAAGAAAAGTCTCGTCTCCGCGAAGCGATGAGATGTATTCGATCTCGACTTTCCTAACGACAGCATCTATGCCCTGATTGTGCATCTCCACGAATGACAGTCCGGCATCGTGGCAGAATTTATGGCGCGTATGCTCCATATAATGCAGATAGTTGGCGTTGTTGACTATCTGCTCGCAGTCGAGCTCATAGTCGCGAACCTCCATCTCCATGATGAAGCAGTATTTTCGGTTGGTGTTCTTTAATATTCTCATATATCGAATCTTGGCACGTATAGTATAGAGAGGGGAGAATCCTTCAGGAAGACCACCTCATATTTCTGGGTGATCTTCTTCTTGACTATGTTGCTGTCAAAAAATGAGAGTCGTCCGGATTCTATCCATTCCTTGTCTTTCTCGACCGGATCGGACTTATCGGCTGGACGGAAAATACGGAGGAGATAGCCGCTCTGACGGCGCTCCACGGTATGATTGAGAAGATTGGCCACCATCTCTGTCGCGAACATATAATTGACAAACAAGAAGAAGGCCATTGCAGGGAATACTGTCAGGATCACGATAAGTCCCAATATGAGATAACGTGGATCGATGAAGCATCCGAGGATGGTCAGAACAAGGCCGACGGCGAAAACTATCCATAACAGCCACCCTGTAGAAGGAGAGAGCAAAAGCGTCATGAAGATAGTAGCCCGGCTTACGGTAAAAGGTCGAGTTGGTTCCATGGCATCTACTCGGGATTGTCAGACTACTCAGAAGGTCTGTCTTCCCGAAATTTCTGATATATTAATAGATTTTGTTTAGGTATGGTCTGAAGGTATCCGGTTCCTTCCGGATTGCGGAGCCGCGAGAGACGGATGTATTTGTCGCCGTTTCCATAATGCTTTGGAAAGACTTCGTCGCGGCGTTTTTTAGATGTATCTGAAGCTTTGGAGTGTCCGTCAGGCTGGGTTCCCCTAAGATCGGGATCCACACCGTCCGGACCGGGAGTGACGGCATAGATGTCGGCGCATGGAGGATATCCAAGGCCGGTCCACATCACGTATTGCTTCCCGGCATCTTTCGGAATACCCTTCTCATTAGGCATGCAGCCTTCTATGACGATTGTCGCGCATGACTTAAAGCGGGGGATGAAGTCCTGATCGATGATCCATCCATCCTCCAGTCCGTCTGCCAAATCCTTGTCCATAAGGCTGTGGTAGAAAGAGCGAGAAATAGTTTCGGTCAGGAATTCTGGTGTGATATCCTTATTCTCTGCAGCCGGACGCAAAAGATGGAGGGCATTGGCCTCCCTGACGAAGCCGAATCCCTCGTTGGGGCGTCCGCAATGGCTGTAGTTAGTCCGCACGAGCATGTGCTCGGGTGAATCCTCAAGGTTGATTCTAATGTAGGTATGGTTGTTTGTCTCGAAATAAGCGCCAGCGCCCGAAGCATCTATCACTCCGAAATTAGCCTCTACTCCCATAGGACGCGGAAGGGAGTCGAGCAAGCGGGCGAAATCGTCAACCGTCACGCATGTGCGGAGCGCTTTGGTCATAACTAACCCTTCCTTATCCATATCCTTCTCAGGCACCTTGTCGTCCTTGAGGTTGTAGGATGCAGTGTTCATGATGGCGAAGCCTTCGCTGTTGAAGCCTGTCCAGCACTCCTTCAGTTTTTTATCCGAGGCATTGAAGAGGCCTGTATAGCCGTACCCTTCAGGCCCAGGAGCAACATATTCTACCTTATTGTCAATTGAGGAGGTATCTCGGTGCTTCCAGAGCATCGGACGTCCATATGGACTCAGCTCCGCTCCGATTATCGCGCTCGTGCAGGCTTCAGCCGATGCAATAAAGCCGGCTACCAAACAAATCAATATGCAGATGCGTTGTTTCATTGACGCGAAGATAATAAAAAAAAATCTACTCACCAAATTATCATCGAAAAAACTCTCCGCTCCTCAAAAAAACCTTTAACCTTTAACCATCCACACTTGAATATGGAACTACTACCAAAAGACCCAGCAATGCTGGCCAGCTTCGTCAACATGAAGCTTCGTGACGAATACCGCACATTGGAAGATTTCTGTGCGGTCTATGGATTGAACGAAGACGAACTGAAGGCCCAACTTGAGGCTTCCGGCTTCGATTGGCTTCCTGGACAGCGTCAGTTTCGTTAAAAAGAGCCTTATAATGTTAAAAAGTCAACGTCAAGCCAACCATTTTACATACTGACGTGTTTGATTTATACAAAAAGCAATATGGCGAAGCATTCCGGTTTCGTGAGAAAGTGAGAATGCGGTTTTAAGTTTAGTTAGATATAGTTTATAGTGGAATCGTGAGGGAGAGTCGCTGTGTTAGCGGCTCTCCTTTTTTTCAATGCATAATCAACAATTCATAAGGCAAAATCCGCCCATCTAAACATTATGCACGATTCATATTCAAATGGTATAGAATATGAATCGTGCATTTTGCATTAAGTATTGAAGAGAATCAGTAGATGATCAGGAACCCTATCAATATCACTATAAGGCAAACGATATAAAGGATGATCGGGAGCGCTTTCGGAAAGTGGGGATTCTCCATGTCAGGAAAGTTTTCCTTTGTCAGCTTTATTCCGGATTTCCTTACAATGTCTCGAGCCATAGGTGGAAGCTGACTTAGAAGTCGCTCCTGCTCTGCTTCATCATCGGCTTTCCGGTTTTCAATATCCTTCCGGAAGTCATATTTCTGCGAAGGGAGCGTTCCTGATAGACGCTGACGGAAATAGCGGCAAATGTCAGGCACGTCGGAAGCCGGAGTCCAGTCGTCCATACCCTTGCACCAGACATATGTATCCGGACGGACACCCTCTGCGACCATCTCGTCGAGCTCCATGGGGCCATATTGTCGCCCTCCTATCATTGCGAAATACTTCATAGGGTCACAGAGCACCTAACTGGCCTAACTGAGTGAACACTTTGGAAATGTAAAAGAAATTGCCGATAAGTCCTATGCCGGAAAGCACGAATGAGATGATGCAGAGTGTCTTGCATGTAGACCATGACTGCTGCGCCGTAAACTGGTCTCCAATCCGCATCGCGTTTTCTGCTTTGCTCGCGCTCGTGATTGCGAATATGCCGACAAAGCCTCCGATGCATGAGACGAGGAATCCGACTACAGTGGCTACGATAGCAATGGTCTTCCAGTTGGTCGAGGGAGTATAATACCCGGCAGGCTGTTGGGGAACGTTGCCATAGGCTCCATACTGCTGAGAAGGCTGATAGGGCTGCTTCAAGGGTTCCTGCGGACGCGCATAGCCACCGAACGCAGATTCCTGATCGTCGATGCGTGTGCGGTTTGCCAGAAGGTGTGAGAGTTCGGGCACGCTATCGGCTCTTGCCCAATCGGCCATTCCGGCAGTCCAGACCAAAGTAGAAGGTTCGATGCCCCGCTCTGCGAGCTGGAGCATGGAGAGGGGACCCACACGGTTATCCCCCTCCACGATATAATATTCCTTTTCCATTTACTGCATATTCTTGCCGTGGCAGTTCTTGTATTTCTTTCCGCTTCCACATGGGCAGGGATCGTTGCGTCCTACCTTAGGCTGCGCTTTCATCGGCTGGCGCGTCTGCTGAGGCTGGCGGTTGACGTTCTGCGCCGCCTGACGCTGCGCGTTCTCGCCCTCATATGTCTCATGAGTAGTCGAGTAGTTGGCATATGGATTGGCTCCTGCGGGCGCACCGTATTCCTGACGGATCTCCTGTGTCCGGGTGTAGGTGGCAGCCTGGGCATTGCGGTGAGCCTGCATAGCCTGAGCGCGGGCAGCCTGCGCCTGCTGAGCCTGGACGCGCGCCTCAGCCTGAGCCTTCTGAGCCTCGAGCTGAGCCTCGCGCATCGCCTTGGCCTCCTCATAGTCTGGAGCAGCGAGCTTGCCGCGCATGAGGGTGGCGACTGCTTTGGAGTTCATTTCCTCGAGCATGTTCTTCCAGAGTCCGTAGGCCTCGAGCTTGTAGATGACGAGAGGATCCTTCTGCTCGTAGCTTGCATTCTGCACCGACTTGCGGAGCTCGTCCATATCGCGGAGGTGCTCCTGCCATGCCGCGTCGATTGCCTGAAGCAGAACAGCCTTCTCCCAGCCTTTCACGATGGGACGGCATTCGTTGTCGTAAGCCTCCTTGAGGTCGCAGCGGATGTTGAAGAAGCGGCGGCCGTCAGTCACGGGAACGCCTACTACTCCCTGCACTCCGCGCTCTTCGACAAACTCCTTGATGTAAGGCATCGCCGCAGAGGCGATCTTGTCGCGGTTACGGTAGTAGGCCGAAAGAGCCTCGTCGGCGAGGCGATTCGCTATCTCGTTGCGGTCGGCCTTGCGGAATTCCTCCTCGCTGAAGGGAGAGTCGATGGCAAGAGTCTTGCGTACTTCCTGTGCGAAGTCTGCGTACTCGTAGCCCATCTCGGCGATGCTCTGCGCCACATCGTAGATCATATTGGAGATATCCGTACCGATGCGCTCGCCCTTGAGGGCGTTCTGGCGCTTACCATAGATGGCCGTACGCTGGGCATTCATCACATCATCGTATTCCACGAGGCGCTTACGGATACCGAAGTTGTTCTCCTCCACCCTCTTCTGCGCTTTTTCGATAGCGTTGGTAAGCATCTTCGACTCAAGCATTTCTCCTTCCTCGAAGCCCATCTTATCGAGCATCTTGAAGACCCTCTCTCCTGCGAACAGACGCATGAGATTATCTTCAAACGACACGAAGAACACTGAACTTCCCGGGTCGCCCTGACGTCCGGCACGACCACGAAGCTGACGGTCGACACGGCGGGACTCATGGCGTTCTGTTCCTATGATCGCAAGGCCACCCGCTTCCTTCACCTCTGCGGGAAGTTTGATATCGGTGCCTCGACCCGCCATGTTGGTGGCGATGGTGACAGTGCCCGGCTTACCGGCCTGCGCCACGATGTCGGCCTCCTTCTGATGGAGTTTAGCGTTGAGCACCTGATGCGGTATTTTGCGGAGCTGAAGCATTCGGCTGAGAAGCTCGGAGATCTCTACCGAGGTTGTGCCGACGAGGACAGGACGTCCTATAGCCACCATGTCTTCCACCTCCTTAATCACTGCATTATACTTGTCTTTCTTGGTGCGGTAGACACGGTCTTTCTGGTCGTTTCGGATTACGGGTCGGTTGGTCGGAATCTCAACTACCTCCATCTTATAGATATCATAGAACTCACCCGCCTCAGTCATAGCCGTACCGGTCATACCGGCCAACTTGCGATACATGCGGAAATAGTTCTGCAGCGTGATAGTAGCGTAGGTCTGAGTTGCGGCCTCTACCTTCACACCCTCTTTGGCCTCGATTGCCTGATGAAGGCCATCGGAGTAGCGTCTGCCCTCCATGATACGTCCGGTCTGCTCATCGACAATCTTGATCTTGTTGTCGTCGATAACATATTCGATATCCTTGTCGAAGAGGGTGTAGGCCTTGAGAAGCTGGTTGACGGTGTGTACACGTTCCGACTTCACGCTGTATTCCTGAAGCAGATCGTCCTTGCGCTGCTTCTTCTCCTCGTCAGTGGCGTCCATGTTCTCCACCTGCGAAAGCTGCGACGTGATGTCAGGTAGCACGAAGAAGTGGGGATCCTGCGTGGTATCCGTCAGCACCTGAATGCCCTTGTCGGTCAGCTCGATGCTGTGGTTCTTCTCGTCGACCACGAAATAGAGCGGCTCCACTGCCACAGGCATCTCGCGGTTGTTGTCCTGCATGTATTTCTCCTCGGTCTTGAGCAGGATAGGCTTGATGCCCTCCTCGCTGAGATAGCGGATGAGAGGTCCGTGCTTGGGGAGACTCTTGTAGACACGGAATAGGGCAAGACCGCCGTCTTCGAGCAGTTCCTGCGCGGTAAGAGGTTTCTTACCGTCGCCCTTGTCAAATTTCTTTATCTTTTCGGG
>JAIDTS010000154.1 GCA_029060585.1 Muribaculaceae bacterium | reverse complement strand
ATTCATAACCGGTCTTTGACCATCTACCTTTGGACGGCGTTTCCTCACGGTGGCCCGAGGCCTGACGGTCCACACCGTGCCGTGTCCAAAGAGCCGAATCTTCAGCTCCCCGTCCTCAACACTGTGCTGAGGACAAAGTCCGAAGTCCCAAGCGGCGAAGCCGCATTCTTAAGACTTAAGACTCAAGACTGAAGACTCCCCTCCCCGAGACCCGGAAAGAGCACAATGACAAGTCTGCCACAACCTCCTTCAATGCATACGAAGGATGCATCCGGTACGTCCATGCCGACAGGCCCGAGGCCTGACGGTCCACTGTCGACACGCCCGTACACGGCATCCCGGAAACGCATCATGCGCATCGCAAATCGCCCTCGACAGGCCTGAGGCCTGACGGTCCACTGTCCCGGCGATTATGCATTGTGCATTATGCATTATGAATTGACAAAAAGAGCATCGACCCTGACGGCCGCGACATGACCGAATTCGCCGCCCTATGCTCTCCCCGCCATAGGTGACGGGGTTATGGAGCGGCAGGCTTCCCAGCCTGCCGGATCAGTCTCCTATACCGTCAACGCTTGCGACTTGTTCGCTCTCTGAAGACTGAAGACTGAAGACTGAAGACTTTGAACATTTCCACATCCCTACATATTAAAGGCCGGAGACCGCGACTTTAAACTCGCGATCCCCGGCCTTTTTTTTATCCCCACTCCCGTTCCCGTACCCAATACTCTATACTCCATAATAATGCGCGAAGCACCAATGAACGCACTACGCAGCTTGCCTCGATTGGCCCGGATTACGACTTTTAACTAAAATGCTTTTGCCATATCAGGGAAAATGACTAAATTTGCAGATTAAAAAATGAAAAGTTACGTTCATGAACATTTTCAAAGGCAGCAAAAGCAAAAAGTCTCAGGACGACGACATACCTCTCCTTGCCGATGACAAACCGGTAAGGAAAAAATTGAAATCCACCACCATAATCCGTTGGATGTGGATCGCATTCATCGCACTCGGAGGAGTGATCGCCATTTTCATGCTAATGGTCTACAACGGCGTGATCGGATATATGCCCCCTATCGAGGAACTCGAGGATCCACACGACAAACTAGCCAGCGTGGTCTACGCTTCCGACGGCACAACCGAGCTCGGACGATACTTCGCAGGAGCTGGCAACCGCGTATATACAGACTACGACGCCCTATCTCCATATGTGATCGACGCCCTCATCGCTACCGAAGACGTACGCTTCGAGTCACACTCCGGCATCGACTTCATGGCCCTCGGACGTACGATGGTAAAGACTATCCTGATGGGAGACAAGTCTTCAGGTGGCGCTTCTACCATCACGCAGCAGCTCGCCAAGCAGCTCTACTCTCAGCCCAGCGCCAATATGCTCAAGCGCGCTATGCAGAAACCTATCGAATGGATGATAGCGCTAAAACTGGAACGCTTCTATACCAAGGATGAGATCCTCAACATGTATCTCAACCGTTTCGATTTCCTTAACAACGCGGTCGGAATCAAGACCGCAGCAAACGTCTATTTCGGCAAGGAACCCGGCGAACTCCGCTGCGAGGAGGCTGCCATGCTCGTGGGCATGCTGAAGAACCCAAGTTACTTCAATCCACTCCGCCATCCGGAACGGACCCTCAACCGAAGGAACACCGTCCTGGAGCAGATGGAGAAGGCCGGAAAAATATCCAAGGAGGAGTGCGCAACCCTCAAGCAACTACCGCTTGGCCTCGACTACCACAAGGTGGACCATAAAGTCGGCACAGCTCCATATCTACGTGAGGAAATCCGCCGGTTGATGACGGCCAAAAAGCCGGAACGCCCTGACCGCAAGAAATACGACAACAAAATGGCCTACGACATCGCGATGGGCAATTACAACACCGACTCAACCCAGTGGGAGGAGAATCCGCTATACGGCTGGATCGAGAAGAATCCTAAACCCGACGGTTCGTACTATAATCTCTACACCGACGGCCTGAAGATATATTCCACTATCGACCTCCGCATGCAGGAATATGCCGAGGAGGCAGTGCGCAGGCATCTCGGAGAAACCCTTCAGCCCGCATTCTTCCAGGAGAAGAAAGGACAGAAAAACGGGCCATACACCACCAATCAGTCGGAACTTTCCACAAAGGGCGTCGAGCAGCTTATCAAGAACGCCATCCGCCAGAGCGAGCGTTACCGCGTCATGAAGCTCGCCGGCCACTCCCAGGAGGAAATCGACCGTGCGTTCAACACTCCGGTCGAGATGGAAGTATTCGCCTATGTCAAGGAAGAGGGCAAGACTGTGCCCGGAAGCAAGACGGTCACAATGACGCCCCGCGATTCGCTGCTCTATATGAAGTCTATTCTACGCACCGGACTAATGAGCATGGACCCGCATTCCGGCAACGTTAAGGCTTACGTCGGAGGTCCGGACTTCCAATGGTTCCAATATGATATGGTGAGCCGCGGAAAGCGTCAGATCGGCTCTACAGCCAAGCCTTTCCTCTATACCCTTGCTATGGAGCAGGACTTCACACCCTGCTCGAAATTCCTGAACACACAGCCCACGTTCAACGGCTGGAGCCCCCGCAACAGCGGCGGCGGACACGTAGGGGAAATGGTGACGCTCCACTGGGCTCTGACCAACTCCAACAACTGGATATCGGCGCGCCTCGTCAACGAACTGAAACCTATCAACCTCGCCAACAAGATGCGTGTGTTCGGCCTCACAGGCCACATAGAGGCATATATGCCGCT
Source organism: Muribaculaceae bacterium (assembly GCA_029060585.1). Next base: position 6,602 of record JAIDTS010000154.1, on the reverse strand, counting down.
ATGTCTCGGAACTGTCGACGTGCCAGTGCGAGACATGGTAGGCGCATACACTACTTTCGCTAACAAAGGAATACGTACGGATCCTGTCTTCGTCACCAGAATCGAAGACAATCAGGGAAACGTAATCTACAACGCGACGCCCCACCGCACGGAGGTGACCAGCGAGCAGAGCTACTGGAAGATACTGTCGATGCTGATGAGCGTGGTAGAGAGCGGTACTGGAGCAAGCCTCCGAAGCCGATACGGCATCTCCGCACAGATGGGAGGCAAGACCGGTACGACCAACTCCAACTCCGACAGCTGGTTTATGGGCTTCACGCCTGAACTCGTGACCGGTGTCTGGGTGGGAGGCGACGAACGCTACATCCACTTCAACACCATGGCGCTCGGCCAGGGCGCGCGCGCCGCACTCCCAGTCTATGGACTTTACATGCAGAAGGTGTACGCCGACAAGTCGCTCCCCTACAGCCAGGAGACAAGATTTGAGTTTCCGGGCGACTTCGACGCCTGCCGGGGAGAGATCCTTGACAGCGGACCTCAGGAAGTGCAGGCTGAATCAGTGGAAGGAATCTTCGATTAATTCTCTCCAAATCCGCATATCTTAAGACTGAAGACTAAAAAACAATAACCCATAAATTTAAATCTATGGCAAAGACGCTAAAAGTTAGAGACCTGACTCTGCGCGACGGACAGCAGTCGCTGTTCGCCACTCGCCTTAAGCAGGAAAACATCGACAAACTCCTCCCCCTCTATCAGGACGCAAAGTTCTACATCATGGAGGTGTGGGGCGGTGCAGTGCCCGACTCTGTGATGCGCTACCTCGGTGAAAGTCCCTGGGACCGCCTCCGTACTTGCTCGGAATACATGAAGGGTATCTCCCTGCTCTCCGCCCTTTCCCGCGGACGCAACCTTTTCGGCTATGTGCCCTATCCCAACAGCGTGCTCGAGGGATTCTATAAAGAAGCCATCAAAAACGGCCTCAACGTGATGCGCATCTTCGACGCTCTCAACGACATTAACAACATCAAGGATTCCATAAAGATGATCAACGACCTCGGTGGTATCGCCGATGCCGCTGTCTGCTATACAGTCGACCCGAAGGAAGAACCGAAAGAGCCGGTGAAGAAAGGTTTCTTCGCCCGCCTCTTCGGAGGAAACGACGAGCCGGCAGCTCCCGAACTCATCTTCACAGACGACTATTTCGTGGAGAAGGCCAAGGAGATGGAGCGGATAGGAGCGAAGATGATCACCCTCAAGGATATGGCAGGACTCGTTAACCCAAGCCGCATATTCAGCCTTATGCCTAAGCTGAAGCAGGCCCTTACAGTGCCTGTTGACTTCCACACCCACTGCACTCCCGGCTATGGACTTGCATCCGTGCTCACAGCCATCATCAAGGGCGTGGACATCGTCGACACAAACATATGGTGGTTTGGCGGCGGGTCAGCAGCTCCCGCGATCGAGCTTATCTGGATCTTCTGCCAGAAGCTGGGCATCGAGCTCGAGGCAAACATGGATGCAGTTGCCAAGATCCGCCAGGGTCTTGTCGAAGCCCGTCAGAGCCTGTCGGCCTTCGACCTGAATAAAGACAAATGGCCGAAAGACTTCGACGAGGCGTATGCTGCTATGCCGGAAGAGATCAACGCGGAGTTCGACCGAGCCATCGAGGCCGCCACAAACAACCGCGAGGAGGAACTTCTCGACGCCTGCCACAAGATCGAGGCTTACTTCGGATTCCCCAAACCCAACGAGCTCGTGAAGAACGCAGAGGTTCCAGGAGGAATGTATTCCAATATGGTGGCAAATCTCCGCGCGCTCCATGCAGAGGATGTTCTTGACGAAGCGATGGCTCTAATCCCGAAGGTTCGCCGTGACGCCGGTCTTGTTCCGCTCGTGACACCGACAAGCCAGATCGTTGGTTCTCAGGCTGTGGCTCTCGCTCTTGACCGCCGCAAAGGGGCTCCTGACTATACCAACAAGAACAACCAGTTTGTCGGACTCGTGAAGGGAGAATACGGAAAGACACCCGTAGAGATAGATCCTGCTTTCCGCGAGCAGATCACCGGCAGTCCGGAAGAGAAACCGTATGACGTCAGCCAGTTCAAACAACCTGAAAATCCTGTACTCGAGGAATTCGGAGGCGTCAAGCTCGCACAGAACGATGAGGAATACCTCCTTCTTGAGCTTCTTCCGGCAGTTGCGACAGGATTCCTCAAAAATAAGCGCAAAGAGGAGTTCGATGCTGCCAACGCGGCTGCGGCTGCCCTCGCAGAGGCTGAAGCTCAGGCCAACTGTCCATACGACCCGGTGACCGGACCAACGCTTAAGGCTCCGATGGGTGGAACCATCATCGAAATAGACGTAAAACCGGGCGATAAGGTAAAGATCCACCAGAAAATGCTTGTCTATGAAGCAATGAAGATGGAAAATGACCTTGAATCCGAGATAGAAGGCACTGTGAAGCAGGTGCTCGTTCAGGTCGGAGACGTCGTGGCCACTGACCAGGACCTCATTGAATACGAGTAATATTCCATTTATGGCGCGGTCAGGATCCGTCATCCGGGTTCTGACCGACTGTCATCCCCTCTCCGAGTTTATTGAGTTTCGAATAAGAATTTTGTTGGATTCTAAACAGTCGCATATATTCATTCCCCATCTTTGACATCGCGTTTTCCCGTGATCAGTCAATTATGAATTATGAATTATGCATTAGATTAACAATGGATTGGTTGATAGAACTCTTATCGCCTGGCAATGATTCCCTGGCCGCGGCGGTAATGCTTTACAGCTTCATTATCTTCGCCGGAATATATCTCGGCAAGATAAAGATATGCGGAGTGTCGCTCGGAGTCACGTTCGTGCTCTTCGTCGGCATACTGCTGGGTCATTTCGGCTATATGGTACACCATGACATCCTGCATTTCCTCCGCGATTTTGGACTTATACTCTTCATCTTCTCAATAGGCATGCAGGTTGGACCCGGCTTCTTCTCCTCCTTCAAGGAAGGCGGAGTCAGGATGAACATGCTTGCCGTCACGGGCGTGCTTCTTAACGCAGTGATAGCCGTGGCGATCTACTACATACAGGGAGGCTCGGACGGCAACACATCTCTGCCCGAGATGGTCGGCATCATGAGCGGTGCCGTGACCAACACTCCCGGACTTGGCGCAGCCCAGCAGACAGTCCTGCAGATCAACGAGAACGCCTCCACCGTATCGCAAGACATGGCCATGGGTTACGCGGCCGCCTATCCACTCGGAGTAGTAGGCATCATTCTCTCCCTCATCCTTATCAAGATTTTCTTCAAGATCGACCTTCAGAAAGAGATTGAGGAAGTGGAAAACGACACGAAAGACTCACAGCTCGCGCCTCATGTGGTGACCCTTAAGGTCACCAACGAATTGATGGCAGGCCTCGATATCCGCAAGATCCACGACATCATCAACGCCAACTTCGTGATCTCCCGAATCGAAAAGCCTGACGGGCAAATAGTCATCCCCAAATCAAGCGACACCCTTGAGCTCGGCGATCTCGTGCTTCTCGTATGCTCCGTGCAGGACGAGGAGACCTTCAACCGTTTTATAGGTCCGCAGGTTGAAAAGAAATGGGAAATGGTCCAAGGCCCCGTGGTATCACGCAAGATTCTCGTTACGAAGACAGATTACAACGGAGTAAAGCTTGGCAGTCTACGGCTTCGCATGGGCTATAAGCTCAACGTTACCCGCGTGACCCGAGCAGGTGTAGATCTGCTCGCTACCGCCAACCTACGCCTCCAGCTCGGCGACCGCCTCACGGTGGTAGGAAAACCGGAAGACATCCAGCGTCTCGGCGACCGCCTCGGCAACTCCATGAAGCGACTCAACGAGCCTAACCTCTTTACGATGTTTGTAGGTATATTTATCGGTATTGTTGTTGGCAGCATTCCTTTCTTCCTCCCGGGAATGTCGGTGCCGATGAAGCTTGGTCTCGCAGGTGGTCCACTTGTAGTGGCCATCCTCATCAGTGCATTCGGATCAAAGATTCACCTCGTGACCTACACGAACTCCTCCGCCAACCTTCTTCTGCGCGAGATAGGCATCTGCCTCTTCCTCGCATCCGTAGGCATCGCTGCAGGAAAGGACTTCGCAGCTACTGTTTTCAACGTAAGGGGAGCGATGTGGGTAGGCTACGGACTGATCATAACCTTGATTCCGCTTCTCGTAGTGGGCATCATAGCACGCTGGAAATACAAGATGAACTATCTCGCCATCATCGGTATGCTCTCTGGCAACTATACCGATCCCCCGGCACTCGCTTACGCCAACAAGGTGGCCAACAACGACGCTCCGGCTGTTGCTTACTCTACAGTATATCCGCTGACGATGTTCATGCGGGTCATAGTGGCCCAGCTTCTCATCCTCTTCCTTGCCTCCTAAAGAGTCAGCGTAAAACGTAAAACGTACAACGTAAAACGCAAAAAAATTTGGCCAGGTCAAGATTTTTTTGTAATTTTGCACCGCCAATTCGATGGGATCGCGACCTGTCGAGAAAAAATAAAATTAATTAACTGCAGAAAATTAAAATGAAAAAAGACATCCATCCTTCCAACTACCGCGAGGTGGCGTTCAAAGACATGTCTAACGACGAGGTCTTCATCACTCGCTCCACTGTCGCTTCACGCGAGACCATCGAGATCGACGGCAAAGAGTATCCCCTCGTAAAGCTTGAAATCACCAGCTCCTCGCACCCCTTCTTCACAGGCAAGCAGAAACTCGTCGACACCGCAGGTCGCGTCGACAAATTCCGCAGCCGTTATGGCAACCGCAGCAAGAAGTAAGAAGCGGAAGGAATCTAAGAATTCAATGCAAGGCCGCACCATGACGATGGTGTGGCTTTGTCATTAATTATTAATGATCAATTATTAAGTAATTGATCAAATTAAATGCATACTATCATAAAGATTTTATTGTCTGAATTTCAAAGTCTTAGCATTATGAATTATGCATTATGCATTCTTACTTAATGATTAATTGTCATAAAAAGATAGAGAATCTCGTTTTGAAGGCTGTGGAGAGCGCCCGAGTAAGAAGCGTGCTTGTAGCTGTCAGCGGAGGAGCCGACAGCGTCGCGCTCCTTTGCGCCTGCACGCACGTTGCACCCCTGATCGGTCTTCATGTGGAAGCCGCCAACTGCAATTTCCACCTTCGTGGAGAAGAGAGCGATCGAGACTCTGCTTTCACAGCTGAACTGTGCGAACGACTCGGCATACGTCTCCACCGTCTCGAATACATTGTCAGCGACTACATGGACGAGCATCTGGGGCTAAGCACAGAGATGGCCTGCCGCGAACTGCGATATGCCGATTTCTTCCGTATCTGCAGAGAGGAAAGACTGGAACGCGTGGCCGTAGCCCACAATGCCGACGACGATATCGAGACTATGATGCTTGCCTTCCTGCGCGGTAGTGGAAGCCGTGGCCTTCGAGGAATGGATATCGACAACGGCTCGGTAATCCGCCCACTCTTAGGAGTCTCGCGTTCGGAAATCGAAGAATATCTCTCCGCTATCGGACAGGAATTCGTGATAGACTCCAGTAACCTGACAAGCGACTACCGACGCAACTTCCTGCGCCACGATATCATCCCTCTTCTCAAAAGTCGATGGCAGGGGGCACGCAAATCGCTCGCCCGCACCCTCTCTATAATGAAGGAAGAGTCTGAGATTATTGAGGAGCACTATCGCAAACAGATCGCCCAGATCTCTCCTCAAAGCAATACTCTTCTGGTCTATGCCGATGGAGTCAAGACCGGTACTGTCCTGCGCTTTCTAGAGCCATTCGGAGGCAACCATACCATCGCAGAAGAGATAATGGAAAGTATTGGTAAAGATTTCTGTCAAAGAAGTTGGCGGCTCTCAGACCGCTACATGGCAATATTGGAGCGAGACAGGTTGATTATTGAAGAACTCGACCGGCAACAATATGATCCATCCGTAAAATGGGAGAGATTTGAGATGAAACCCGAATTGATGACCGAGATAAAAAGCAACCGCAGTCATGACGTCATCTATCTGCCGCACAGTGCTGAGGAGTATGATCTGCGGCGACCGAAGACAGGCGACCGTATTGCCCCGCTCGGCATGAAAGGGACGCGTCTGGTCAGCGACATCATCAGCGACGCAAAACTTGACCACTATGCCAAAGAAGCGGTGAGGGTACTCGTACGCCGCTCCGATGGTGAGATAATCTGGGTGACCGGCCTGAAGCGCAGTCGTCACGATCTCGTGAGTCCCAAAGCGGATTTCATCTACAAGGCTGTTTACAATTACTGACATGCCGGTATAATAATATAGAATAGTTAGGAAATGGCAAAACACCAACGACATAGCAGCTCGATGACCAAAGAGCGATTTGAAAAACCCGGAGAATACGATGTAGTCCTTCACAACGACGATTTCACTACAATGGACTTTGTGGTGAAAATGCTACGGCAAGTATTCTTCCTTCCAGAAGTGGAAGCCGTAGAAATTATGCTCAGCGTGCATAACACCGGCAAGGGCGTCGCAGGAACCTACATTCTTGACATTGCCAAATCCAAGGCCCAGATGGCTATGCGGATGGCCCG
>JAIDTS010000153.1 GCA_029060585.1 Muribaculaceae bacterium | reverse complement strand
TTCCCATACAGCGCTAATGTCTTGCGTTTCATATCGGTAAGACTACACATTTAAAAGCATTTGTACTTCCAGAAGCCTTTCGGCAGCTATCATCGCGTCAGTATACTGGTTCCCTTCAGCTTCCGCAACCTCGTAGCCGTATCTCTCGAGATTGTGAATTGCCGGCGTTGGGTCATCGCATCGGAGCCTCAGTGTAACCCGGATGCTCCTCTCGTCTGCCGGCTGCGTGAGAAGGTCTACGACGGGTGCCCCCGCATCCTCGCATGCATGGGTCAGGATGCTGGCACTGTAGTCTGCAGGAGAGCATTCAAGCGTCACCAGACTGCAGTCGTCGCGCTGTATCAGTGTCTCTTGTGTCGTCAATGTTTCTTTTTATTTTGGAGTTTTCAATGTTTTTCATTAACTTTGCCTTGCATTAGCGGCAGGACGCGGCCGTTGAACTACATCTTTCTCTGTTTGCGCTTTCAAAGTTACAAATATCGTGCCGATTTTCATCGCCTACGGGCGTTTTTTAGGTTTTTTTATGCCTTTATGGTTTTAAAAAGCATGTTTCCGCGTGATATTTTAGCTTTGTCGCATTGTTTTATATTAGTATAACAATAGAAAAACAAAAATGACAAGACTCAGTGTCAATATCAATAAAGTGGCTACGCTACGCAACGCCCGAGGCGAGAATAATCCCGACATTCTGCGTTTCGCGCTCGCTTGTGAGGCCGCCGGAGCGCAGGGTATAACCATACATCCCCGCCCGGACGAGAGGCATATTCGCCGGTCTGACGTCCCGTTGCTTAAGGAAGCCGTTTCCACAGAGCTGAACATCGAAGGCTATCCCTCCGAAGATTTCATAAATCTCGTGATTGAGACAAAACCTGCGCAAGTCACTCTCGTGCCCGACGCTCCCGGCCAGCTTACGTCCAATCATGGCTGGAACGTGATGGCGAACTCTGAGTTCCTCTCTGCTGTGATCGCCCGGTTCAAGGACGCCGGAATCAGAGTGTCGGTTTTCGTCGATCCCGATTCCAACCAGGTCCTCGAGGCTAAACTCGCAGGCGCGGATAGGGTAGAACTCTACACAAAGGCTTTTGCCGACGGATATGCTGCCAACCGCGAGCATGCCATAGCGCCGTTCGTAGATGCGGCTACAGTCGCCCGAGTATGTGGAATTGGCCTTAATGCCGGCCACGACCTCAGCCTCGAGAATCTCAGATATTTCCATGAGATGATTCCCTGGGTCGATGAGGTCAGCATAGGCCACGCCCTCATATGCGATGCCCTCTACCTCGGCCTTGACGCAACTATACGCGCCTACCTCGATTGCCTCTCCTGATCAACGATGAATAATTAATTTTAATGATAAATTTGAGTTCTTTTAGTCTTTGCTCTTTTATGGTGCCGAGCCGGTAGCCGCAGGTTTCTAAGCGGTTTATCCGCATTCTTAAGACTGAAGACTCAAGACTGAAGACTATAAACATGGAAACCCTAAGCCTTTGGTCGCTCGTCATGGACGGCGGCTACATCATGATTCCCCTCGCGCTTATGCTCATCGTGAGCATCTACATCTTCGTGGAGCGTTGCCTCGCCATCTCACGTGCTTCAAAGGAAGACAGCTCTTTCATGCAGCGCATCCGCGACTACGTCCACGAAGGCGACCTTGAAAGCGCACGTCAGCTTTGCCGAAAGACCGATACCCCTTACGCACGCCTCATCCTTAAGGGTGTGACACGCATCGGACGCCCTATGCAGGATGTGCTTGTGGCCATAGAGAATACCGGAAACATTGAGGTGGCCAAACTCGGTAAAGGCTTCACATGGCTGTCGACTACTGCCGCCGGTGCCCCCATGCTGGGATTTTTGGGAACGGTCACAGGTATGATTGAGGCATTCTATGCCCTCGCGATGGCCGGTACTGGAGCAAACATAATCGTCCTGTCGAGCGGCATATATCAGGCCCTCGTGACTACTGTTGCCGGTCTCATCGTTGGCATCCTCGCCCTTTTTGCCTACAACTTCCTCGTGTCCCGTGTCAATCGTGTGATGACAGGTATGGAGACCAAGACAATGGAGTTCATGGATCTCCTCAACGAACCCGCCGCCTAATAGCAGCACTCTCAAATTCTCATTTCTGAAGACTGAAGACTAAAGACTGAAGACTGAACATGGCCCTAAAACGCTCATTCCAGAGTCTCGACACATTCTCGATGTCGTCGATGACCGACGTGATATTCCTCCTTCTTATCTTTTTCATGGTGACGTCGACTCTCATATTTCCTGCGGCGATTGATGTCAATCTCCCGCAGAGCTCGGAGCAGACTTCCAAGAAACCTTTGACGGAGGTTTACGTTGATTCACTTTCGCAGTTCTTCATCGTCCTGGACCGCACTGACTCCATACCCTCCAACTCTGCCCCGCGACCTGTCAGCCGCGACGAGCTTATCGCGGCACTGACACTCGTTCAGCATCAGGACTCCACCCGGGGCATAGCTCTCTATGCCGATGAGAAAGTTGAGTATGGAAAGATTGTCGAGCTCCTCGATATGGCTGCCCGGAGGCATATGAAGATGGTTCTCGCTACGCGGGCCCTTCAGGAGGGACCTGCGGCTGCCGATGCCTCCTCCGTTGAAGTAGTATCTCCCAAGTGATTGTTATGAACTCACCCCAACGCAGAGATTCCATAATCGCGGCCTTCGTCACTGTTCTGGCGGTGGCCCTTATGCTCGTATGGCTGCTTGTCGCGACTCTGCGCTACGACGAAAGGTTGGCCGCGCATTCCGAGAACCCTCAGCTTGAGGAAGACGAGATTTTCCTCGACCCTGAACTTCTGCTCGAAAATCATAAGAATGTAGGCGAACCGGATGCCGTCGCTGCAGATGCTCCTGCGGCGGAGATAAAGGGAGAGCCGGCTCCCGCTCCGGTGGAGCAGACGCATACTGTGGTTTCCGGAGAGAATACTGTTCCTTCGTCTGAACAGACTCTTGTTGCGTCAGCTGAGGAAAGTCCCGTTCAGACGGTTGCCCCTGACCGCAAGAAAGAAGACGAGAAGGTGGCGACTTCAATGGCCGGTAAGTTCAGCTCCAAGCCCGGCTCTGTTCAGGGTAAGTTCGACTCCACTGGCGGAAGCGACGGAGTCGCGTCCGGGGTCACAGGAAAAATGTCGGGACGCCAGTTCCTCGGGTGCCCGCTTCCCGACGTATCGCTGTCTCATAAGACCACCGTCACGGTCTCCATCACTGTAGATGCCGCCGGCAAGGTCTTGACGGCCACTGCATCCGGAGCCGCCACCCGCGAAATCCGCCGTAAATGTGAGCAGGCCGCCATGCAGGCCCGGTGGAGCGAGAAAAAAGGAGCCACGTCCACACGCGGCTCCATAACGTTCACCATCATCCCAAAGTAATTGCGTAGCCAATTATGACTTGCTTTAGCTTGAGCGCAGCTAATTATGCATTATGCATTATGAATTGACCAAGTA
>JAIDTS010000152.1 GCA_029060585.1 Muribaculaceae bacterium | reverse complement strand
TTAAAAACTTCAATTCATATCATAAATTGTAGATAGTAGATAATAGTAGATATATGAAAATAGGATTACTGGCAGCAATGGATAAGGAAGTGGCGCTGCTTCTTCCTCTTCTTGAAGATAAGAGAGAAATTGAATTCGACGGACATAGTGCACATGTCGGACGTATTGGCGCCAACGAGGTCTGCGTTATGAAGTGTGGTATCGGCAAAGTCAACTCAGCCCTCAATGCCTATCGTCTGATTGAAGGTTTTCATCCGGATATCGTCATAAACTCAGGAGTTGCCGGAGGTGCCGACGCCTCGATGGCCGTGGGCTCCCTGCTGGTCGCCACTGAAGCCGCCTATCATGATGTCTGGTGTGGACCGGGGACTGAATGGGGACAGATCGACGGGATGCCACGCCGCTTTGAGATGAGCAGTTATATTTTGGATAAATGCAGAATTCTTCCCAGTCTCAAGGAAGCACGCTATGGACTCATCTGTTCCGGCGACCGCTTCATAAGCCGTGTAGGGGAGGTGGAGTTTATCAAGTCAGAATTCCCCGATGCACTCGCATGCGACATGGAATCTGCCTCGATTGCGCATGCATGTCGCGATAAGGGAGTTCCCTTTGCCGTAGTGAGGGTTGTAAGCGACACTCCCGGACAGGCCGACAATATATCTCAATATAAGGATTTCTGGACAACCGCACCTGAGAAGACATTCCATGCCGTGAGGTCGATCATTGATTCGCTGAAATAATGGCTTCCGAAAGACTCAACAGACTCAAACCATTCATGCTTCCGATCGCAATGCTCGGAGGCATTCTGTTTTATCCGTGGATGGGCTATGTGCAGTTCCTCTCTCCTTATCTCATCTTCACGATGCTTTTCATCACCTATTGCCGACTTGATTTCCGGCACATCTCGCTCGGAACGTTCCAATGGGTGCTTCTCGGTGTTCAGATGCTGATTGCTGCCGCGGCATATTTTGTGCTGGTGTGGGCTAACCATACCGTGGCGGAAGGAGTGTTCATATGTGTATTCATTCCTACCGCTACCGCCGCGCCAGTCATATGCGCGATGCTCGGTGGCAGTCTTCCTAAACTGGCTACTTATTCCTTGCTCTGCAACGTTTTCGTAGCTGTTGTAGGGCCGTTTGTGCTTGCTCTTGTCGGTGACACGGAATACGGATTCCTGGAGTCATTTCTGATGATATTGCGAATGGTGATGCCTCTGCTGCTGGGGCCGATTGTGGCTTCGCTGCTTATAAGAAACGTCCTTCCTAAGTTTCACGAGGCTGTCAAAAACCATCAGTCCGTATCGTTCTATCTATGGGCTGTATCCCTCTTCATTATCGTAGGCGGATGCGTGAGTTTCATAATCAACCATTATAGGCCTGACGACCTTTGGACTATGATCTGGCTAGCCTTTGGAGCTCTTGTAGTGTGTCTGATTCAGTTCAAGATCGGACGTATGGTCGGGCGGCGCTTTGGAGATCCCGTCTCGGGAGGACAGGGAATGGGGCAGAAGAATACCGTTCTCGCCGTTTGGATAGCCCTCGCATACATGAATCCTGTTGCTTCAATAGCGCCTGCCTCCTACATAGCATGGCAGAATATCATAAATTCATGGCAGATCATGCGCCATAAATCCTCTGCCGATCCTAAACCTTAATCAGGTGCCATGTGTTGATTTTATGATAAATGATTTATATAAGCATCAATTCGATATTCCCTTTTCGATTATGTTCCATCGGCGGGGATTTATGGTTCTGGCTTCTGAATCATGCATTAACTAAACTATAGCTACTATGAACAACACATCTCCACTGTCTGCTAAGACGACCCGGGTTTCCGCAATGATATGGGGCAACATTCTCGCGTTGTCCGCCGCCATATGCTGGGGCCTTAACGATCCTGCCAACAAAGCTCTGATTCCAGATTGGATTTCCGCTTCAGGAGTGGCGCTCGCCCGCATTTTTGGCGCTACCCTGATTATCTGGATATTGTCCCTTTTTGTGAAGAAGGAAAAAATTCAGCATGGCGATTGGAAGCTTCTTTGGGCCTCCGCCCTCATGATGCTCGGATTCGTCTATGTCTTCTCGCTGGCCTTTAATACAGCCTCTCCGATTGATATTGCCATCATCCTGACATTCCAGCCTATTCTTGTGGTGGTGATAAACGCTATCTTCAGGCATGAGCATGTATCGGTTCTCGAGATTATCGGAATGGTGATTGCCCTCGGTGGTGCCGTAATGGTGATACTCAGCGGTGGAAAGGTTGATTCCGGGCGCCTGATAGGCGATTTCTATGCTGTTGTGTGCGCCATGACCTATGCGGTATATCTAGTGATTCTTGAAGGCCCATCGAAAAGATATGGCACTATAAGCCTCATGAAATGGGTTTTTCTGTTCACTTCAGTTCTTGCTTCTCCACTCCTGTTCACATTGCATGCCGATATGCCGATATTCACTCATGCGAAGGCTATGCCGTGGCTGATTCTCGGATTCATAGTTCTTTTCCCAACTGTCTATTGCTACCTTGTGACTCCTCCAGCCATCAAGATGGTAGGCAGTGAGGTGTTGGCGTTCTATCAGTATCTCGTCCCTGTTATCACTACAGTTGTTGCCATAGCCGCAAAGATGGATAGTTTCCACTGGTATCAGCCTGTATCATTCATCGTGATCGTTGCTGGAGTCATCCTTGTCAACTACGCTAAAGCCAAAAATGCCAAAACTCCATCAACTGCAACATCTAAATGAATAATCTTTTCAAAAAGGACGCTCTGCTCAAGCGTCCTTTTTCGTTTCTTTGCAGTTGGAGCTTGAACATGTCTTGATACTGCGGCCACAAGTATCCTGAAGGCTGCAGCCGCAGCAACTCTGGCCTTTCCCATGTTTCTTTTTCCTGAGATTTAAGACAATCCACGTTGCAGAAGCCAAAAGTATTACTCCTACTATTATATACTGAACTGTGAGATTCATTGCTTGTCAGGTGTTGAAGAAGATGATTTTGATGAAGAGGCCTTTGTTGGTGATTTCTTTTTAGGCTTCACACTCTCAACTGTTTGGGCGATTCGCCTGTTTGAAGGGTCTCGAAGCACAGAGAGTGTGATCTCGTTGATCATACACTTCTGTTGCGCAATGAACTCTGATGCGCTGTAGTCGCCTCTCTCAATCGCGCGGAGCCTACCCTCCCATATACCCGTCAGTTTCGCACTTTTCAGAAGGTCCTCTTTTATCAGTCCGATCAGCTCTATCCCTGCATCAGTGGCTCTCAGAGACTTTCCCTGCTTTCTTATATAGGCTCTTTTATAAAGAATTTCTATTATCGCAGCTCGTGTCGACGGGCGGCCGATACCGTTGGCTTTCAAGGCCTCCCTCAGTTCCTCGTCGTCAACAGAAGCTCCGGCAGTCTCCATAGCCTTGAGAAGGGTGCCTTCCGTATAATAGTTCGGCGGGGTAGTGGTCTTCTTTCCTAAAAACGGTTTATGCGGACCTTTTTCCCCCTTTGTAAATTCAGGCAATGATTTTTCCTCATCCGGATTGTCTTCTTTTGTCTGCTGAGGCGCGGTGCCTTTTTCCTGGACATTGTTCCATTCGTAGACACTCTTCCATCC
>JAIDTS010000151.1 GCA_029060585.1 Muribaculaceae bacterium | reverse complement strand
CTCCTCCGCATCGAAGAGGAACTCGGCGACCGCGCTGTTTACGGCTACAAGAAGATCGCTAAGAAGTAATTTCTTGCATTACTCAATAAAAAAAGGGACTGACTTGCTGTCAGTCTCTTTTTTTTGTGGATTTTTTTTCGTAAATTTGCACTCAGCAAAATATTGTTTCATAATTTAATTTTTATCTGACCATGAATTATACAAAATCCGTCTTTTGCGGACTTGCGGCTTTTGCCGTTGCTCTCGGTGTGCAGGCCAACGACAAAGTCGGAGTGGGCAATCCCTATCTGCCGCTCTGGGAGCATCTTCCCGACGGCGAACCTCGTGTATTTGAAGACCCCGACAATCCCGGTAAATTCCGCGCTTATATCATAGGCTCTCACGACCTCCGTGTCAATGAATACTGTGGGCCTGATATCCGTATGTGGTCGGCTCCCGTGGAAGATCTTACCGACTGGCGTGATGAAGGAGCCATTTTCACTTATGAGAAAGACGGAAAGTGGGACGTGATGTTCGCTCCAGACCTCGTCGAGGTACGAGACCGTAAGGGAAACAAGGAATATTATCTCTATCCCCATAGCCGCGGACCACGCCGCGAAGCGATGGTATGCAAAGGTCCACGCCCGGATGGTCCCTTCACTCCCGTAAACTTGAATGCCGATGGAACGGCCGTTGTCGAGGGTAGTATCCTTGGTTTCGATCCGTCGATATATGTGGAGCAGATCACGGATAAGAAAGATCCTGATTATAAGAAGGGATTCCGTGCATACGGATTTTGGGGTTTCCAGCATTCCAGTGCTGCCGAGCTCGACCAGAATACAATGTATTCCGTTCGGCCCGGAACCGAGATAATTCCCTATTTCATGCCTGCGAGCTCCAGCTACGGCAATATCAAGGATCCGGCCGGCACGGAATATCCGGCTCTTTATTCAGAACAGAATCCCGGCGACTTCAATTTTTTCGAGGCTTCATCCATTCGCAAGGTAGGGAATAAATACGTGATGATTTTCTCAGGTTATTCCGGACCTGACTATGGAATTCCGAGCTCCAACTCTACACTTCGTTACGCATTCGCCGACTCTCCCCTCGGACCCTGGCGCAGTGGGGGAGTTCTGGTAGACTCACGTGGCATTGTTCCCAATGAAGACGGCTCGAAACTCGTAGAGACCAATGCCGCCCACAACACTCATGGCTCCCTTCAGGAAATCAATGGCCAGTGGTATGTATTCTATCATCGTCCCCCGCGTGGTTTCGGTTTTGCGCGCCAGCCTATGGTAGCTCCGGTGAAGATTGAGTGGGATAAGAAGAAGGTAGCTGACGGAGGAATCGTGACCATCACGGGCTATGACCCGATGGCTGCTGATGAGAAATGGATTGCCACTGCTTCCAACGGCGATGTGTACTCAGGAGCAGAGGTCACTTCAGAGGGTTTCCAGATATATGGCCTTGATCCCTATAAATATTACGATGCCGGCTATGCATGCTATCTCTCGAATATAGGTTCGATGCAGGACACATGGGATATATGGGATCCTAATATGAAGGTCAATATGAACGGCGGCGACATCGTAGGCTACAAGTATTTCGGATTCGGAGGACTCGACAAAGCTACCAAAGGTCTGCAGCCATTCGAAGGCACTGCTCCAGGCAACAATACGGAATTCCTGGTATGCCTTACTCCGTTAGCGCCTTGGCCCGTCACACTTGATGTAATGCTTGATGGTCCATATGAAAACGACACATGGAAAGGTAAGAAAATTGGAGAAATCAATGTAAAACCGGGCATGCCTCGCGGAGAGAAAGCATGGTATAAGATCGATGCTTCGAATGCAGTCGACAATCTCGACGGAAAGCACGCCGTTTATCTCGTGGCAAAAGGAGCTCCCGGACGCCCGGCTGTCGCTCTCAATGGAATAGGATTCTGCAAGAAAGGAGATGTTCTGTCGCCAGCGACTGCACCGAGAGTTGAAATCTATGTAAATGGAGTGGCTCTTAACCTTCCGGAAGTCCCCACACGCTCTAACGACATCAACGGTTACACCGGCTATGACCGCTATGACGTCCCCTTTAAGCTCAATACCGACAAGACTCCTGAAGTGTCAGTGTTGACTACTTCCAACGCTAACGATGTGAAGGTTGAGATCGATCAGCCGAAATCGGCCAAAGACAAAGCTGTAGTCCGGGTAGACTGGAAGGGTAAGGTCAAGACCTATACCCTAATACCCACGGTGGGGAAATAATTATTTAATCTGCACACAGTTTCCATACACGCGCGTAAGGCGATACATCATGTCGCTTTACGCGCGTCCTTCATTGCATTATTAAAAATACGTTAAGATTTTGTTTAGCTCTTTGAAGTTTAGGATTTTTAACTTAATTTTGTAATGAAATTTGGGGATTTTTTTAATTTGAAGCGAGTTTAAATTTCGGTGTTTTTATATTTAACTTTCTATTGTTCATAATGTTTGCGAAAAAAAATAGCATTAAGGTGCTTGTGTTTGCGGTCGCATTTGTCATGTCCCTGTGTTTTTCGGCATATGCGGAATATTCTTCTGGGTCATGGAATCTGAATCCTGCGGATTACCGTTATGATATGAGTCTTTATTTTTCTCTGCTTGACAGAAGCTACGAAAATCTTGATTCCTACGAAATCGCAGCCTTTGTCGATGATGAATGCCGAGGTGTGGCTGAGAAACTGACTTTGTCAGGCGATGAAAGCTGCCTCTACATGCGTATCAGAAGCAACGGTGCTGACGGTGATAAGATTGAGTTCCGCCTTCGTGAGACAGGTTCTGATGAATTTGTCGTCTTGCGACCCGCAGATGATTCTGACTTCCTCTTTAGGTCAAATGAACGTATCGGAATGCCTTCTTCGCCGTTTGTTCTTGCCAGATTCTTTAATGTCGAGGTATCCGCTGGGGAGAACGGTTCGGTTGATTTTGAAGACGGTATGTATAAGGAAGGTACGAAGCTTTCGCTCATGGCTGTTGCCGATGAGGGCTATCATTTTACTATGTGGAGTGATGGAAATGAGGAAGCTGAGCGCGCTGTAATCGTAGAAAGCGACCTTTCTTTGACAGCTTCATTTGAGATCAGCTCCTTCAAGGCAGTCTTTATCGTAGATGGTGAGGAATACAATGTGGTGGAGGTCGTGTTTGGTGAGGCTGTCCCGGTTCCAGAGGTTCCTGAAAAGGAAGGACACTCTTTCAGCGGTTGGTCTGAGATTCCAGAGAAAATGCCAGCACATGATATTGAGATTTCCGGATCTTTCACAGTGAATATCTATAATGTTGTCTTCAAGATCGATGGAGAGGTGTTTAAGACTTTAGAGGTACCTTATGCGCAGGCGATCGAGGCTCCGGAAGCTCCGGCTAAGGAAGGCTACACTTTCAGCGGGTGGACTGGCATTCCGGAAAGTATGCCTGCGCATGATATAGAGGTGTCTGGTTCCTATACCGTTAATGTGTACAAAGCAGTCTTTAAGATAGACGGCGAGGTATTCAAGACTCTTGATGTCGCTTATGGTGCTGTAATATTTGCACCTGAGGTTCCTGAAAAGGAAGGCCATTCATTCAGCGGATGGTATACCATCCCCGAAATTATGCCGGCACATGATATAGAGGTGTTAGGAAACTTTACTGCTAATAAGTATTCTCTGACGTTTGTTGTAGACGGCGATTTGTTTAAGGTTCTTCAAGTAGCTTTCGGAGCTATTGTCGAGGCTCCTGAAGCTCCGGAAAAAGAGGGATGGACTTTCGTAGAGTGGCTCGATTTGCCTGAACGTATGCCGGCGGCGGATGTTCGCGTGAATGCGGCATATAGTGTCAACTCTTATCGTCTGACTGTATATCTCGACGGTGAGGTTTATCTTGAGGAAGACGTGGAGTTCGGAGCAGAAGTGGTCGTTCCCGACCCGGAGGTTCCTGATGGTCGCGTCTTTGAAGGTTGGAAGAATGAGGTTCCGGAGACAATGCCTGCACATGATGTGGATATCTACGGTACTACTGCCGAAGGAAATTCCGTTGCATTACTTCCGTTCGGCGACGACATTCCTGCCGATGTCTTCAGTCTCGATGGCCGACTGCTTGTCAAGGGGTTGAAGACCTCTGAAGTCAGGAATCGCCTTTCATCCGGAATATATATAATCAATGGTAAAAAGATAATTATAAAATAAGATGCAGATGGATATATTCCATTCTACATGATTTTTCGAAGCGAAATCTTAACTAACAACCATCAATACATTTAAAAACCTATGATTAAGACGATTCAGCAGACGCTCATCCTTGCTCTGTGTGTCCTTATGCCCGCTATCGTGAATGGGGAGGTCCGCAGTGTAGATGATGCGAAGGAAATTGCCGCTGATTTCTTTCAGTCAGGCGATGTCGTTAGGCTGTCGGATAAGGATGCTTTCATCCTTGCGAATACAGTGACCGACGACTGCTCTAATCCAGTCTGTTATGTATTCAATGCTAAAGACGGCCATGGATTCGCCATAGTTTCTGCCGATGAAGGAACGATGCCAGTAGTCGGTTATTCCGTGGATTCCTTATGGGAACCGGCTATGATTCCCGGAGCTGCCTGGCAGATGATTTCTTCACCGGTGGAGATGTATGCCGACACTCGTCGCAAGATTGCTCAGAAACGCTCCAGTGAAGTGGAGGGAAAACTCCTTGAGACTCCGTCATGGAGTCAGGAAGCTCCATTCAACTTCAATATTCCAGGCCGCAGGCTGACTGGTTGCGTAGGCGTGGCTCTTGCTGAGATACTCAAATATCACGGCTACCCGGCCATGCGCCCAGCCTCTCTTGTTAAGGATGGCGAGGCAACTTCCTATCAGTGGAGCTCGATGCGCAACGATAATTACCGCGGTGGTTACGAAGATGCGGAAGCCTCTGCTGTTGCCGCCCTTGTTGGCGACGCAGCCATCGGTATTGGCACGGATTTCGGTATGTCGAGCTCAAGCGCTTTCGAAGTGAAGGTGCCCTACGCTCTAACCTCTCTTTTTGGTTACGATGCTGGGGTATCCTATAAGAAACGTGCGGAATTATCTAAGAATGTATGGGACGAGATTATAGTGCGTGAGATCGACGCTGACCGTCCTGTCCTCTACAGTGGTCAGGATATCTCGTCAGGGCATGCGTTCGTTTGTGACGGTTACGAGATGCGCGGTGGAGTGCCTTATTTCCACATTAACTGGGGATGGGGCGGTTCTGCCAATGGCTATTATGCCTCAGATGCACTTAATCCTGTAGTTAGCAAGTCTCATAGCTACAACGACTTGATGACCATAGTCTATAATATCAAGCCTGCTGCCAATGCGACGGTATGGTCGGATATTCACGTGACGAGTGATGAGTGTCAGCCGGGACTTACGCTTGATGTGTCGGACATTTCTTCTTCCGAGTCATTCACGGTCCGAGCAGGCGCCCTTAAGAATATTTCCAACACTGATTTTACAGGCAGACTTGCCGTAGCTCTCTATGATGCGTCTGGCAACCGCAAGGGTCTTCTTAACGAAGGTCGCAGTTTCTCGCTCGTCGCCCTTCAGATCTCCAGATACGTGGATTTCTCATGCAAAGTGCCATCAGGGGTTTCTGTGGCTGACGGTGATGTTGTCCGTCTTGCGACTCAGGCGTCCGGTTCTTCCGACTGGCTTCCCGTAGCCGGCGACCTTCTGGCACCTGGTGAGGCTTCTGCTAAGAATTTCGACATTCCTTACTTTAAAATCTCTCTCCCTGCAACAACGGGCGACTACTCTGTGTCTGCCGACGACACAAAAGCGATAAAGGGGCGAGATTTCTCATTTGCGCTCACATCGTTGTCTCCTGACAAGGTGATCACTGTCCGGTCTAACGGATATATCCTTACTCCCGATGCCAACGACGTATATAGAATCACCAACGTGCTTGAAGATAAGAATGTAGACGTGATAGTTCAGAATGCTGCCGATGTACTCTCCAAGAGTACGCTTTGGGTGACAGCTGGTAATCTGAAAAACCTCATTTCCGACGAGCAGGCTGCCACTGTTGTCGATCTGACTCTATTCGGAACCATTAATGCGGAAGACTTCAATTTCATGCGCGATCGAATGAAGCTTCAGCGTCTCGACATCTCTCAGGTGTCGATTGCGGCGCTCGGCTCGAATCCTGCCAATGCAATCCCGACCAAGGCTTTCATGAGCTACCGCTCACTGAAGCAGGTTATACTTCCCGATAATCTTACCACATTCAAGAATGCCTGCTTTGGTCAGACTGGTCTTACTTCTGTAGAGATTCCGGCAAGTGTGGCTACATGGGAATACAACGTGTTCGCAAACTGTACTTCTCTGCGTGAGGTGACTGTGCGCCGTTCGTCGCCTGTATGGATCAACTGGTGTGTCTTCACCAACACACCGCAGGCAAAGCTTACTGTTCCTGTTGGCGCTTCCGAAGCATATAAGGCTAAGGAATACTGGCAGGACTTTAAGGAAATCGTTGAGGAAAATCCCGTTGAATCCACTTCTTTCAATGTGAATGTGGCTTTAAAGAAAGGACTGAAGTTGACTCCTCTTACAGAGGGAACTGAGTTCAGTAAGGGCGACACTTACAGATTTATGGTTGAGACAGATGACTCTTACGAGGATGCAGTGATGCATGTATATGCAAATTCCGCATCTCTCGTCCCGGATGATGAAGGTGTCTATGAAGCAATAATCAATGCAAACACCCTTATTCATGTAGAGTTCATAGAGCCTCAGCCCACTACTGTAGACACTACTTGGAAACTTTCCGGTGATCAGGGAGGCATAGGTCTCGTTTCCGAGGTCGTGAATGTCCCGGTTGGAAAGATGTTCACTGTGCGCGCAAATGCTATTAAGGTTCCTAAGGGTGATGATGCCGCTAAGTTCTATGGCATTGTGCTTACTGACAGGCAGGGTGCCATCAAAGAGTTTGTATCTTCTGTGGTCAGCAACTACTATAGCCGTACAGGAGAGAACCTCACCTATAATTTCTTCTGTCAGGTCAAGGAGTCCAAGGTGAAGGAAGGTAATCAGTTGCGTCTTGCCACTTCTTACAACAAGAAGGACTGGCAGCTCGTGGAGGCTGAGGCCGAAGGCATTACAGACCGCCTTGAGGCGATTGGCAATCCAGTGATCTATCATAGCGTCACAATGCCTCAAAGTGTCACAGGCGCGAGACTCGAAGGCGGCTCCTCCCAGGTGGTTCGTGGAATGCCTTTCAGTTTCAAGGCGTCCGCTATTGATCCGGCTCAGCGGGTCACTGTGTCTGTCAACGGAGAGACAAAGGCTTCTAATGTCACTGCAGCCAACATCTCCATTCCTGCCGTTCTCGAGGACCTCGATATTACAGTCACAGTGAAGGATGCGGAGGCTGGCGATTATATGGTCTTCAATATTCAGGAAGGAACACTCGCCTCCAAACTTCAGGATTGCCCTACTCGCGTTAAGCTGATCGGCACGATGCTTGTCAGCGATTTCGACGCTCTCCGTGCCAATGCAAGCGTGATTATAGACCTTGATATGGCTGATGTCACGGTTAAGTGTGCTGCGATGACTGGTAATTCGATTCCGGAGAACGCATTCGCTCCTTCAAACGCTGCTAATCTTTCCGCCCTGAAGACTATTGTACTTCCCAACAACATCGAGCGCATCAGTAAGAATGCATTCGCTCGTTGCACTCAGATTTCGGAAATCACTATTCCGGCCAATGTGAACTTTATCGGAGAGGGTGCATTCTCCGCATGCGTAGGCCTCAAGAAGATTGTAGCTAAGCCAAAGGTGGCACCTACTTGCGGCAATATGTCTCCCTTCCCATCCAATCCATCGGCAATTTCTCTGGAAGTGCCTAAGGGATCGGAGGAAAGCTACAGCGTGCCGTCTACATGGTGGGCTCAGCTTTCGCTCTATCAGGCTCCGGCTGAGCATAAGGATTACTATTGGGTGAAGTTCGACTCGTCAAGGGCCTTGAAGACCGGTTATAATGGCGATCTCAACCGTATAGCAGTTGGTTCGGAAGATTTTGAATTCAAGCTCTATCTGCCTAATTATCAGCAACCATCTGCGAAAAACAATGCGTATATCCGTCCGGGTGTGGCCTTCAAGCTCTATGATAACGGTATTGACGTATTCTCAAACCTTAACGCTTACCATTATGAACCGGAATCATACTACAGGGTATGGCCTGAGCAGAACACCAATATGACCGGTGGTCAGCTTGCTCTAAGGTGGATACATTCGGCTGCATCTGGCCCGTGGATGCCACAGAACCATGATATTCAAGTGGAGTTCTATTATTCCGTCAACTTCGAGAATAAGGAAGGCGCTGAAGGCATTTTGGCACAGGTTGTTGAGGTACCCGAAGGCTCTGAATGGAAAAATGTGCCCATGAATTATTTCGAGTATTTCGTGCTGAATGCTCAGGGTTATAAGGTTATGAACACCGAAGTCAAGCCTGTTCTCTATAAAGAAGGTAGCCGGATTAGATTCCAGCTCTCTGAGCCGGATTCACGAACTGAGCTTGTGGTTGAGCTCATGACTAAGGTTATGACTAAGACTGGATCGGAACCTGAATATGAGGAAAGGGTGTCGACTCTCATTTCCGAGAACGGCATTTATACTATTCCGGCACTTGAAGGAGACTCCTGGATCAGGATTACTGGCATCAATCACTATGAGGAGGGTGATCCGATTCCGGCTGAAGACCTAAGCTCTCTCGATCCTGAGAATACAGAATTCTATTCGGAACTTACTGTTACTGGCGACATGAGTGAAGAGGATTTCGAGACCATTCGTGAGAACTTTGAGTCGGTTGAGACCCTTGATTTGTCTCAGATTGACAACGAAGTGATTCCGGAAGGCGCATTCGCCGGAATGGAATCCTTGAATACGGTCATCCTTCCTGAGACTGTGACTGAGATTGGAGCAGGTGCCTTTGCAGGATGCGAAAATATCGAGACCATAACTCTCCCCGGAGTCACTTCAATAGGCGAGGGCGCGTTTGATGGTTGTTCAAGTCTGACAAGCATCCTCATTCCCAATAGTGATGCGTCAAGCGAATCTGTGCCTGCAGGGGCTCCTCGCAGGAAGATAGCTCGATCCGGCTCAGGGATTACTGCGGAGTCATTCCGTGGCCTCAGTCCTAACTGCCTCATCTATATTGGAGAGAATGAAATTCCAGATTCTGAACATTTGAATATAATCCTGAATAAGGATAATCGACGTGTGGCTGCTTCAAACATTCATCTTGACGGCAATCATCCTTTCAATGCTCCTGCAAGCTTCCTTCTCGGTGACTACGCCATATCGTTTACCGCGGATGTGACAGCCAGCGATGCTTGTGACGTCGACGGTGGATGGTCTACCATCATGCTCCCGTTCCAGCCTAATGACTGGAAGTTCGGTGCTGATTTCAGCGACCGTGAAGGCAGTGGCCTCCAACTCCTTTCTTTCGACGGCGAGGATGCGGTTGAATTGACACGACAGACTGAGTTCCTACCCAACAGACCCTATCTTGCTAACGTATCAGCTCCCTTCGCCTCTGTTCCAGTGACATTCACTGCGAAGGCCCGAGTTCAGGAAGAGGGCGAGGTGATCTACGATGTACCCTTCACTCCCGTTCCCGAGGATCTCGTAGCCGTTGGCAGGGACTTCTCTCTCTATGGCAGCTACGATGGCCAGACTCGTCCGGTTGTTTGTTACGCTCTTAACGAGGAAGGAAGTCGGTTCGTGCGTCCCGCTTCTGATGAAGAGAATGTTGTAGTGACACCCTTCTCTGCATATGTGGTTGCTAACGATGGTGTCGACAAGGAGGAGTTGGTTGTCGGTAATCACCCTCTCTGGATCCACGAACCGATATCTACAGGCGTTGCAGGCACTAAGCTATACCGTTCGGAAAAGATTGAGATGGCGTCCGCTTCTCCAAAGGCTGCCATATACTATACAGTCGATGGATCCGATCCAAGAGAAGCTCAGGGCACACGTAGCCTTTACTCACAACCTTTCGCTATGGATGGAGAGTCAATGACAATCAAGGCCGTCGCTGAATACAAAGGTTACGTTTCAGATATAGTTTCACTTGACTTTGAGCTTAAGAAGGCAGATGTTGACTACAGTCTGGCTCAGAACTGGAACTGGATATCTCATAATGTTGAGACTCCCGTGGCGCTCACTGATTTTGCTTCCGATGGTATAGACGGTATCCTGTCTCAGACTCAGGAGACTGTATTCGACGAGAAGCATGGTTTCGTAGGTACACTCACAGAGCTTCTTCCGGTTGTTGGATATAAGGTTCGTGTTTCAGGTGAATCTTGGAATGGTGGTATTTCCGGTATTGCCTTCGATCCGAACGCTATTGTGAAGCTTCACAAAGGTTGGAACTGGATAGGAACTCCCGTCTCTGATGGAAGTCTCCTGATCTCCGATCTCTTCTCTGCGCTTGATCTGGAGGAAGGGGATATGCTTGTAGGTCTCGACGGCTTCGTTCAGGTTGATGGTGATCTTGTTTGGCAAGGCAGCTTATCGCATATGGTGCCGGGCGACGGCTATATGTTCTTAAGCAATTCTGACAAGGAATTCTCTTATACCGTGCTTCCGGTTGAATCTGAAGAAGAAGTTGCCAAGGCTCCCGTGGCGGATGGCTGCTGGAGTGTTGACAACCACAGATACGCATCGGTTATGCCTGTAGTCGCTGAACTCAGATATAATGATGGAATTCGTGCACAATCTGACGATTATCTGGTGGCCGCCTTCTGTGGCGACGAATGCAGGGGAATCGGAACTGTGGTCAATGACGCGGTGATGATCAATGTGCATGGTAATGCAGGCGATGTCATAAGCTTCCGCATCTTAGACTCTCGCGGCGAAGAGAAGGTCTCTTCTTCTTCCATAGCTTTCGATGAGGATATGGTCAGCACTTTCGCTGCTCCTTTCGGAATAAATATCGAGAGTGTGACTTCGGTCGATTCCATCAATGCCGACTCATTTGGTATCTATTCAGCTGACGGCGATATCATCTTTAAAGGCGATCTCTCAAATATTAAGTCAGTGGAGATTTTCGACGTGGCCGGCGTCCTGATTAAGAAAATTGCCAAAGTGAATGCCCACGGCATGACTGTGGAAGGCCTTGACAGTGGCGTGGTGACAGTTGTCGTTCGCACTGAGTCCGGCATATTTAGCCGAAAGATGATGCTGAAATAATCATCAGTCCATTAGAAAAGTCAGAAAGGTGCGCCCCGCAAGGAGCGCACCTTTCTGTTGATATGTGGTGAGAGATAGATCTCTCACCACGGGATTACACTTCTACTGCCATGAGCACGGCTGCTCGTCCTTCGGAGAATGGCTTTGCCTGAATGAAACGTGGCTTGATGACGAAGTTACCTTCTGCATCTGTGTATCCGAATTTCTTGCCTTTTAATGTCGGAGTTGGTTCTTCGGGATCCACTGTGTCATCCACCATATTCTCCGGCTCTGCGTCTCCTACCTTTTTTCCCTCGTGATCGATGTATTCCCATACGTCATCCAGCATCACTTTGGCTTTCCCATCGCGGAAAGGACCGGTATACTGATACTTTAGAGGTATCACACACTTCCCTTCTCTGTCAATATAGCCTCGTCTCCAATCTACGTTTACCGAAGCCAGACCTTCATGGAAATTCCATGCACTATGATATTGTGGCTCTACGACTATTTCCCCTTTGCTGTCGATATATCCCCATAATTTTTCTTTTGCCATATTAGTACATATTTATAGTTAACACAATTAGAGCTTACACTCCATTACAGTTTTCATAGGCTCCATTCCAAGAGCTTCATAAAATCTTTGGGCTCCCGGGTTGCAGGTCCATACGTTTAGTGTGACGTTGTAGAATCCGTCTTTCTTGGCATACTCCTTGACGTAATCGAAAAGTCTCTGCCCCACGTGCTTGCCACGCATGGATTCGTCGACGCATAGATCATCTATATACAACGTTTTAATTGGTTTCAGGTTCACAAATCCTGAATGGTCTTCTACTACGCAGAAGCAGTATCCCGCCATCGTTCCGTCTTCCTTGATTGCGGTGAATACTGGAGTCTTGGGATTGTTTATTATCTCGGTCAGTCCTGTTTCATCATACTTCGTCAGTCCCTTGATGAAAATGTCTGGTCTTCCTTCTGCGTGTATGTCGTTGACTTGAACGAGAAGCCTCATTATCTCCCGTATGTCTCCATCCTTGGCTTTTCTTATATCCATGTTTTTATTTCCGGTTAAACTCAATGATTTAAGATCTCTCTTGCTCGATGATACTCTCTCAATTCTTCACCCTTACCTTATCTCCGACGTTCTCCAGCCGTCCTATTATCTTAAGCGACTCGAGCGCGTTTCTGAAAGCTGCGTCCACATTGGCGCCTCTACGTGTAAAGCCCATTTTCTTAGCCGCCACCAGCATGAGCGAATCTTCATCTATCGCCAGCTGCTCCTTGACTGTTTCTATTATGACGTTCATGATTTCGGCTTGGGGCGTTTCTGTAATATCGCGTCCTGAGTTCGGCCTGTAAGTCTCGTAGTCGCGGCTATCCTTTTCGGTAAGCCATATTGCTCCGCTCGGATCTATGTGGTAGCCGTTGAGGCACTCCTTCAATGTTTTCTGTAGGGTCGGAGTGACACGCGACGTTCCTTTTAGGGCGCTTACCCTTTTGCACAGAAGTGTGAAGGTGATAGGCTGCTCGCTGGATATTATGTTTCGTACGAGGTCATAGTCCGGGATGTGGGCTATCTCGCGGGGATGAGGTGTATACATGGAGTATTGTGAGGCGTTCGTTTCCTTTTCCATTTCCTCTTCCTTCGTGACGTCGAAGACCGCCACGGTTTCCTCTGCTTCCTCCGGGCTGTCGCTATCTGTTTTGCTGAGATTCTCAAGAATACGGTCGAAGACGCGCTGCTTGTTGCGCAGCCAGTCTACGCTCCAAACCCTCATCACCTTCCAGTCTAAGCCATGGAGTACTGATGGTTGCACCACTTCGCGGTCTCTCGTTGTCTTGGTGTCTCTGTATCCATAGCCGTCGAGCAGGATTCCAAGCGAGAAAACTCCCGGTTGGTCTTTGCGTTCTACCGCGACATCTACTCTGAATTGAGAGCGTCCTACGTTGGTCGTGGCTTTATACCCATGCTTCTCCAGTTCCGCTGCGATCAGCTTGGCGATCTGAGATGACTCGTGGTTTGATTGCGTTGTGGATGAGGAGGGAAGGGTCTGGGTCTCGGCATATTGCAGGAAATGCTTCAGTCCTTCCACGCCTAAAGCCTTGGTGCGTTTCAGGTCTATGTCGGCAGCCTTCAGCGTGGAGTAGACATACATCTCTTTCCTTGCACGGCTGACCGCGACGTTGAGCCGCCGTTCCCCTCCTGCGTTGTTGAGCGGACCGAAGTTCATCGATATCTTTCCCTCTTTATCCGGACCATATCCTATCGAGAAGAGTATTACGTCGCGCTCGTCGCCCTGTGCGTTCTCGAGATTTTTGACGAAAATCGGTTCGTATAGGGATGCTGCGGCCTCCTGAAGTTCATTGTCGCGTTCTATACGGTCCTGTAGAAGATCTTCTATCAGGCCCTGCTGTGCCACACTGAAGGAGATGACTCCGATACTGTCTTTCCTGAGCTGTTTGTCCCTGAGACGGCGTTCGATCTCGTCTACTATGGCTTTCGCTTCCGCTTGATTGCTGCGTCGCCCTCCCTTGTCATAGTGGCCGGTGACGGGTACGAAATGCACCTTTGTCGACTTGTCGTCAACCGACGGGAACGTGATGAGCGATCCTTCGTAATACTCATTGTTGGAGAATGCTATCAGGCTCTCATGCCGGCTGCGGTAGTGCCAGGAAAGCTGTAGCGATGGTATCTCCAGGGTGCGGCAGTCTTCGAGTATGCTTTCCATATCGTCGATGTAGGCCTCGTCCTCATCTACATTGGTCGTCGAGAAGAAGCTTGTAGGAGGCATTTGTTTAGGGTCGCCCACCACTATCAGCGATTTGCCTCTCGCTATTGCTCCTACAGCCTCGCTCGTCGGCATCTGCGAGGCTTCGTCGAAGACCACCAGATCGAACTTGTCGGCGCCAAGGTCAATGTATTGCGCTACGCTCATAGGGCTCATCAGCATTACCGGGCAAAGCCTGGGCATAAGGGTAGGCAGCTGGTCGAAGAGGTCGCGGAGCGACATCCCGCGCCCTCCGTTGCTTATGTTGCGGTTAAGAAGCCCGATCTCGCTGCCGCTGTTGATATTGTCTGTCACTCTCGGTACCCTGCTTGCGAGTCTTGCGTATAGCTCCTTGCGGGTCAGCTGTTGGAATTCATCGGCAAGGCGTCTGTAGGCTGCTGTCTTCTCGTCGAAAAGAGTGCCTTCGAAAGTGGATAGAGACTCTGAGCGGGCTGTCTTTTCGTTGGCTTTATGGAGATACAATGCCTTCTGGAATGCGTTGTTGACATTGATGGGATCCATTTCGATGGATTCCAGTGCTGTCTCTACGCAGCCCATGCCGTTTTTCCTGAGTTCTCCGCAGAATTCCTTCCAGTGGATCCAGTCGCGGAGCTCGTTGATGTTGTCGGCCCATCTTTGGAGCATACCGGTCATTTCTTTAAGTTGCTCGCTGTCTGGCACTTGGTCGGTATTCAGCTTTTTGTCGAGTCGGCGCATGATGATTCCGTTCATGTCCCCGATTCGTATGTGCCGCTTCCTGTATTCGGTAAGATCTTCGAGAAGTCTGTCTACTTCCGCTGATTTTAGTTTTGGATGGTGCGCCTTGAGTTTCTTGACGAATTTGCGCTTGGCGAAGTATCGGGGTATAAACCATTTGGCCTTTGCCGTGCGCCACTCATGCTGCAGCTCATCCGGATTCTCTTCGAGAATTGTCGGAGCATTGTCGCGCATCAGGCTCTCGCGCATGCCGGCGGCTTTCTTCAGGTCGTCTGATTCCTTGAGATATTCTTCCAGCGATCCCGCATCGGCCATCATCTCCTTGGCAGTTTTTGTGGTGTCGGTAAGCATCGACCTGTCCGGGCTGAGTCCGTTTAGAGGATGCTTTGAAGGTTGACCTGTCAGCTTTATTACGGTCGGAAGCTTGCTCCCGAGTAGTTCATCGATGCCTTTATGCCCTTCGGTGGCAATAAAGGAGTCGATTGCTTTGTCATATTTGAAGCCCTGCATAGGTTCGGCTTCTATCGATTCAGAACGCAGTATGCAGTCGTAGGGGGAAAGGCCGTCTGCCGGGTCTATGGCATGCAGTGCTTCTATGTATGCGAGCAGTTCCTTACGCCTCTCGAAGATCTTGTCAGCCTGTCTTGCGAAGTCAGACGGAGATTGAATATGTACCACTTTCAGGGCTTTTTCAAGCTGCTGGAGCACATGGCGTTTGGTCGATTTGTTGGAGTGGAGCTCCAGGCAGAATGCGTCGAGTCCGATTTTTGCAAGTCGGCTTTGCACTACGCTCAGTGCGGCCATTTTCTCGGCTACGAAGAGCACCCTTTTTCCGTGGTAAAGCGCGTTGGCTATCAGATTGGTGATGGTCTGCGATTTTCCTGTTCCCGGAGGTCCGTAAAGTATGAAGGAGTTCCCCGCCCCCCCTTCTATCACCGCTGCCATCTGCGATGAGTCCACTGCCACGGGAATGGCTGTCTCGGCGGGAGCGACAGTTCTGTCGATCTCACGCAGGTCGCTGGCGGTGAAGTCGGGCTTCCACGTCAGGCGGTTGGCGATAAGACTGCTGATTATGTTGTTTTCGGAAAGCTGATCGCGGTGGCTGTGCACATCGTTCCACATCAGGAATTTACTGAACGAGAAGATTCCGAGCATGCATTCTTCCTCCACTTCCCATCGCTTCTGCTCTTTGATTGCGTCGCGGAAAGTGGAGAATATTTTCGCTACGTCTACTCCGCTCTCATCTAAGGGAAGCGGATTGAGTCCCTCGATGTTGATGTCGAAGCTCTGTCGTAGGAATTCCATCAGTGTGATGTTGAGCGTTATCTCTTCCTCGCGGGTGCGTATGTAGTAGTTGCCTTTCTTATAGACCATTTCTACCGGGAGCAGAAGAAGCGGAGCCTGACGGGGAGTCGTGCTCCGTTCGGTCTCATACCATCTGAGGGCTCCTATGGCAAGGAAGAGGGAGTTGGCGCCGCTTTCCTCTATAGCGTTTCTCGCAGCGCGGTAGATACTCTTCAATACGGTTTTAGTCTCACCCTCAGGGAGAAAGGTGTGCAGCAGGTTGTGTTCTACGTCGTTGCTTATGATTTCTCGCAGATGCTCATGAGTCTTCGAACGCCTTAGCCCGGAGCCCTCATCGGCTTCTATCTCCTTTTCTGGCTTTGGACCGATGCGGTATTCCATGCCTTCCTGCAGATGATCCTCCACTCGGTTGACGTCAAAGGATATGAACTGCACGGCTCTTCTTCTCAGCGATAGGTTGAGCAGTGTGTTACGCAGGGAGAAATCAAGCAGTTTTCTCTCCCAGATATCGAATTTAGTAAGAGTTTTCCCTTTGACTCCTATGTAGTTCAGATCATACGGATCCTCTCCCGTCCCTTCAGATAGGTTAGCATCGAGTTCAATCTCATCGGTTGTGCCCGTGTTGAGGTCGATCTCTTGTGTGTCGGGTGTCACTGTGCCTTTGTTAGTTTCTTCCATTTCTTCCATTGCCTCGATGCGGAGTGCCGCCACTTCTGAGTGATGGCACTACGCACTCATAATTATTCTTTTACTGTAATGTTCAATTTCTTAAGATCTCGGTCCCTCGAAGAGGTGCCATAGAGTATCTCGTATCTTCCGGGCCTTGTCGAAAGCTCGTCTATCGATGGATCGTAATATTCGAATGATTCTCCATCGAGGATAATCTCTGCCTTTCCGGTTTCGCCGGGCTTGAGGTTGAGTTTCTTGAATCCTCTCAGCGACTTGATCGGAGCTTCGGGATAATCGAGAGCCTTGACGTACACCTGTATAGTCTCGCTTCCTTCCCTTTCGCCGGTATTAGTCACCGGTACAGTGACTTTTACGCTCTCGTCGCTCTTCATGCTCTTTTTGGAGAGCTTGCCGTTGCCCACGGTGAAATCTGTATAGGAAAGCCCTTCTCCGAACGCATAGAGCGGATCTCCGTGGAAATAGCGGTAGGTGCGACCCTCCATGTTGTAGTCAAGGAAGTCAGGGAGGTCATCGTTGCTGCGGTAGAAGGTGACAGGAAGCTTGCCGCCCGGATTATAGTCGCCGAAAATGGTTTCGGCAAGAGCCTTTGCTCCTCCTTGTCCGGGATACCATGCCTGGATGAGGGCATCATAGCTGTCCTCCACGCTCCCGAAGGCAATCGCCGATCCGGAGCAGTTGACGAAGATTACCGGTTTCCCGGTCTTTCTCATGGCCTTCAGAAGTTCCTGCTGGATTTTTGGAAGCTCTATGTCGGCTTTGTCTCCCCCTTCTCCTTCCATCTGCGCCGATATGCCTCCGATCACCACAATGGCATCCATATCGTCCATCTCGGCTGCGAGGTCGCTGAATTCTATAGGCTTGCGTTCGCAGATATCGCCGCGTAGCAGGGCGAAGTTGCCGTTACCGTGCCTGTATTCTATCTCTACTTCATATTCTTCTCCCTCCTTGACCGGGAATGACTTGTATTCCGGCTTGCGGTTGAATCCGAATCCTCTACGTCCCCCCGGAGCTGCTTCTTCTACTATCTCTCCGTTCACTTTGAGTGTGTATCCGTTGTCTGTTGAAAGCGTATACTTCATGTCTCCTGTGAAGTCAGGACGTATCTTGCCTGATATGCGCACTGAGAGGGTGTCTTTACTGATGCCTTCTGCAAAACCCCATGCTCCGAATGTACTGAAGTTGATGTCCTTGTAATAGTCCGTCCGGTCTGGATTTCCGCTGAGTAAGTTGTTGTTGAAGAATTCCACCTTTACTCCCTTGCCATCATTGAAATCTCCTAAATGCGGGATGGTGGCGTATTCGTCGTCAAGTTCGCATGCTTTTCTATATAAGATGTTTGCGTCAGGAATGGCTTTGCGGATTCCTTCGAGAAGTGAATGCTGATGCTCTTTGGTAGGAGTGCCTCCGTAGTTGCCGTTGAGCAGTTCGATGTCGTCGGCGTTAGGTCCTACCACCGCTATGTTCTTTACGCTTTTCGCGAGTGGAAGCACACCTCCGTTGTTCTTGAGAAGCACCATCGATTCGCGCGCGGCCTGTGTGGCGAGTTCGTCGAATGCCTCGCTGCTGATCACGTCTTCTCCGAGGTTTGCCCAGGGAAGCATATCTGCCGGGTCGAACATTCCGAGCTCGAATCTTCCTTTAAGCGTCTTGCGAAGATGTCCGTCGAGTGTGGATTCATCGATAAGTCCCTTATCAAGAGCCTCCGTAAGTACCATAAAGACCTTTCCGCATTCGAGGTCTGTGCCGTTGAGCACTGCGTCCACCGATGCTGAAAGCGGATCAGGATGGGTCTCGTGCTGCCCTTTGTTGTAGAAGTTGTTGATGGCGTCGCAGTCTGTAAGTACTATTGCGTCGTAACCCCATTTGCGTCGCAGTATGTCTACGAGAAGTCTGTCGCTCGTGCAGCAAGGCACTCCCTCATATCTGTTGTAGGCGCACATCACTTCCCTTACATTCCCCTTTTTCACCAGAGCTTTGAATGCCGGAAGATATGTTTCCCAGAGGTCTCTCATCGATACGGATGCGTTGTATGTATGCCTGAGAGGCTCCGGCCCGCTGTGTACGGCATAGTGCTTGGCGCATGCATGTGTCTTGAAATATCGGTCGTCGTTACCCTGCATTCCGAGCACTGTCTGCACTCCTAACACTGCATTCATGTACGGGTCTTCTCCGCATGTCTCCTGTCCGCGTCCCCAGCGTGGATCGCGGAATATATTGACGTTAGGACACCAGAATGTGAGTTCAGGATTGCCGGGATAGTAGATGACTCCCATCGGCACGTTGAATATATTGTGGTCCGAACGGTTCCAGTTAGCGCGGGCTTCGTCTGAAACCGCCGTGAATACATCGTAGAATAGTTTGTCGTTGAATGACGATGCCATACCGATTGGCTGCGGGAAGACTGTATAGTTATCTTGTCTGACACCATGGCATGCCTCGCTCCACCAGTTATATGACGGAATCCCAAGGCGGTCGACGGATACCGACTTGTTCATCATGAGCCCTACCTTTTCCTCCGGAGTCAGCAGGGAAATCAGGTTTTCCACACGTTCCTCGTTGGAAAGCGAGGGATTTTGGAATGGATACTGGTAGGCGAGGGGAGTGGTGGCGGGCAGAGTCTTCACATCCGCCTCCATAGAGAGGGCGCCGAGGGTGTTGCCTTCGGTATCTGTCAGCTCGACGCTGCGGTATGTCTTTCCTGATGAAGTGTCTGGCGACAGTGCTACCATTACTTTAACCTCCTCCCCGGGAGCGATAGCTTCTGAAGGGTAGAATGCCTCGATGCACTCGCAGCTTGGTATAGCCTTCCCTATCTTCACTGCCTTGTCCGAAGTGTTCTTCATCGTGAAAGTATGGCAGACGGTCCCTTTCTCAGGGTCAACTGTTCCGAAGTTCCACTCGTAAGAGTCAAACTTCACAGGACTTTTTCCTGTCTTTGCCTGTATCGAAGCGGCCATTAGCATAAGCCCGATCAGTGCGATGTATAGTTTCTTCATGTTGGTGTTTTTGTGTTTTATGGTATTTAGATATTTACAAAAGACTTAAGACTTAAGACTGAAGCCTCATATCCGTTTGATTACTTTCGCCGGATTGCCGGCAACCACGGTGTTGGCCTCCACATCTTTCGTCACCACGCTTCCCGCCCCGATCACGCTGTTATCGCCGATTGTCACTCCTGGAAGTATAGTTACGCTTCCGCCGATCCATACGCTGTTGCCGATCGTGACCGGTTCAGCCCATTCCACTCCGGTATTCCTTGCTTCCGCGTCTATTGGATGGCAAGCGGTGTATATGCTCACGTTAGGTCCGATAAAGACATTGTCGCCGAATGTCACGGGAGCCTCATCGAGGATAGTGAGATTGAAATTGGCAAAGAAATTATTTCCGATATGTATGTTGCATCCGTAATCGCATCGGAATGGTCGGTTGATATGGAAGGTTTCTCCGCAAGTCCCCACAATGCTCCTGAACAAGGCTATCCGTTCCTCCTTCTTTGATGGATGCATATTGTTGAACTCCCATATTTTCAGTCTGGTCTCTTCCAGTCGGCGAAGGAACTCAGGATGCACCGCATCATATATTTCTCCCCCGAGCATCTTGTTCCATTCTTTCTCAAATATATCCATTTTTTATTCGTTTTTTTCATATTGTTTGCAATTCCATAGCGCAGGAACTGCGTCCTCTGCGTGATATCTCAGAGCTTATGAAAGTTGAGCTCATCTACATCGGCAAGAGCATCTTCATAATCTTGAGCCAGAAACCGGCTGCTCCCTTCCGCCAGACCTATGATCTTGCGGACACGTGGCATGTTGTATTCCAGTAGTCCGTGAGCTGCCAGATATTCAAGCGTCTTGCGCAGCTGACCCGTCAGCGTGCGGAAATAACTCTCGCTGTATCGTCCCTTCGCCGTGGCCACCCTCGTCACTTCCTCCATGAAGTAGAGCATCAGGTCGGCTACGGGCGTCGGATCCTGCACTATGGTGCTGAATGTCTTTATAAGCTGGTTGCAGTCCCTCATCTTCGGCCGCCTCGCTCTCCCGGTGCGTCCGTAGCATTTCAGATGTATCTGCTTGCGGTATTTCTCGCTAAGTCCTTCTATGTCGGGGTTGAGATAGAAGTCAAGCCATCCCTTTGCCTCCTTGCTCGCATCATACACCTGCAGCAGTATCTCACCGACTTGCTCGGCCGTTAGCTCAGCTATATATTTTTTCAGTTTTGCCTTCGACATGTTCTTCACGAGTTAGCGATAATATTCCACACTTCCATCATTTCTATCAGTCTACAAACATTATCTTGCCCTTATCCCTCGGCTTAGCATCAGGACTTTCTGCCGGGTAGCCGAACCCGATTGCATATATTAATGAATATCCTTCTGAAAACTTTAGCTGCTTCAGATATTCAGAAGCGACTTCCGAGTTGAGGAATCGAACCGGACCACCGAGACAGCAGGATCCAATCCCCATCGACCATGCTGCAAGGATCATATTCTCGCCAAGCAAACCACAATTCACTCCTGAATATGTGCTATCAGGTGCTCCGATGAAGACAACTGTAGGAGCGTTACGGAAGATATTCTTGAATCCCGGATCGTTTGCTGCGTCAGGATTTTCCTTCACGAACAGTTCCGTCACTCCATTGATGAACTCAGGATTATCCACAATTCGGATCTCCCATTCCTGTTTGTTCATACCGTTTGGAGCATTGATGCCGCATTCGGCTATCAGTTCCATAGTGTCGCGTGGCACTGCACGATCCTCGTATGCCCTTACGCTTCTGCGGCTCATGATAGTTTCTATCACAGTGTTCTCCGCAGAACTTTCGTTGACTGTTGCATTCCCATCCTGATTTCCCTGTGTGCACGAACTGAGCATTGCGGCAGCTATGACTGCCATGCCGACATTTCTGATGATTCCTTCCTTTATCATAATGTACATAATTTAATTCAACTTTCTGATTTAAGATATCTATCTCTGCGAGCTTTGCTCCTCTGCGCGAGATTTAATCAGTTAGATTGCTATAGATTGCCAAATCAGAAACTTAAGTAATTTAAGTTTCGCTATTCAAACCACTTATCCAAATCCAACTACAAAGATAAAGATTTTCAGCGAATCATCCAAACTATAGGGCTGTACATCTCAAAAATACTTCCATTAGAAAGTTTAGTAACAAAGCATACTCCGCATGCGCCCCCACTACTATCGGCTCATAGCGAGCTGTTTCACACCATATTTACTTCAATCTTTAGCCGATTTTTGCCGCTTTTGCATAAAATATGAGCCGATAGGTTCTATACTTACATGATTGAAGGGAATTCCTATGAATCAAAATTAGGAGTTATAGCCTCGCTTCCGTCACTCCGATTCTCTGATAAATCGGGTTATTCTCTCATTGACGATGCGTGTATAGTTGCGTTTCGCTTTTTCGGGGAGATAGCTTTGGGCTATTAGGGTTATCGCCCCATCGGGTAATGACATGTACTTGTCAAGAATTTTATCCATACGCCGTTTTACTAAGCCGATTTTGTTGCCGAACCTCTCGAAGTCGAGACGGCAGGGATGTCCGGTTTTATCAAACACGTCACTTTTCTCAATGTCCGGTGATAGTCCTCCGTCAAGTCCAAGATCATCTCCATTTACATGGAGGCTGGTATTCAGAAGATCGTATGCCGGAGCTAAGCGGTAATCTTGCCCATTTAGAATCAGGGAGAAATTTTTAAGGTGAGCGTCTCCGTTTGCGTAGATATAGTTGAATACGACCAATTCAAAGAAACGCTCCATATCAACCATCCATGCGGCTACGTATGCTCGAATTGCTTTAGCAATATCCTCATAACTACCGTTATATTTGAAGTGAAGTCCTGCGGTCTGTTCATTTTTACCGATTATCGAGGCGAAATCTTCCATCGGCAGTTTCGAGCCGTCGGTTTGAATATCGAAACGGCGTGTAATGTATACCGACTGCCCTTTGGAGGTGAAGCATAATCCATTAGCTGCGGTTTGTATGCCATAAACCTGTGAGGCTATTTGCATAGTCAGATACTCATTGGCGGGGATCAGTTTACGGTCACGAAGCGTTTTATCCCAAGGTGCAGGTTTCAGGATATGCGTTGAGCGTTCATTATCACCCGCAATTCTGATTTCTCCTGATTTAATAATCGCCGGAAA
>JAIDTS010000150.1 GCA_029060585.1 Muribaculaceae bacterium | reverse complement strand
CGCATGCCAATATGGTAGACAGCACCGGGCACATAAAGGATTATCTCGCTTCTAAAAACTACGATATACCGGCCGGGATGATGTATAGTCCCATCGCGGCTTGCGGCATCACGCTGGGTTTCGGTGGCTCTGCCGGAGCGGAGGGTCCTATCGCCTATGCCGGAGCGGCCGTAGGGAGCAAGTTGGGGCGCATCTTCGGTCTTGATGAGAATATGCTGCGCATTATGATTGGTATAGGCGCCGGCGCCGGCATCGCCGGCATCTTCAAGTCTCCGATAGCCGGAGTGCTCTTCACTCTGGAGGTGCTCCGCATGAACATGGCTGCCATACCGGTCACCGCGCTTATCCTTGCGAGCGTGGCTGCTTCCGTCACCTGCTACGCCTTCACCGGAACGCATCTCTATCTCCCCTATAATCTGGGTGAGTCGGCCACGCTGCCGATCCATTGGGTGCTTCTGCTGGGTGTTTTCTGCGGCATCTACAGCCTGCTCTACAACTGGGTGACAGCCACGATGCAGAGGTTTTTCAAGAGCCGTAAGCATCAGTGGGTGTCTTGGGTGAGCGGCGGCATGATAGCCGGCATCATACTTCTGATGTTCCCTTCTATGTATGGTGAGGGATATCCGGAGATGACAAAACTGATCAATGGAGTGCACCATGATATACTTGCCGGAGGCCCGCTGGATGTAAGTTCGGCGGAGACTGTGAAATTCATCATGGTACTCACTTTGCTTTTGGTTTTGAAGGCCCTCGCCACGGTATGCAGCAACAGCGCCGGCGGGGTAGCCGGCTCGTTTGCTCCCACGCTGTTTGCCGGGGCTGTGGCCGGAACGCTCTTCGCGCTGCTCATGAAGCAATGGTTTGGCATCGACCTTCCGGAGCCGCTGTGCGCCATGATCGCGATGGGAGGTGCGTTTGCCGGGATAGTAAAGGCGCCGGTCATGTCGATATTCCTTATCTCGGAGATGACGGGAGCCACGGAATACATCCTCCCCATCTGCATCTGCGCCATTGCCTCCTTCGCGGTGGTGCGTGGCGTCGGGGCGATAAGTCTTAAGTCTTAAGTCTTCAGTCTTAAGAGGCTGCGCACTTTAATCTTTAATATTTAATCTTTAATAGATAGACAAAGAAAAGAAGGGCCGGGCGTCATCACGACGTCCGGCCTCTTCCGTCCCCGCATTCTCGATGAAGGGACTGCGATAGAAATAACTAATGTATATAACCCAAAATTTAGACAATTATTCGATTGCTGCTTCCTTGACTCAGGAACAATACATTTCCTGATCGGAATCATATAAGAAACGCGCATCATTATGCAAATATTAGTGTATATACGTTAATTATGTGTTAAAGTTGCGCGTTGTGCATATTGGGTCTAAAAGAGCGCCGGTTGTATCGTCCGGCGCAAGGGTGATGAATAGGGGCGCTCGGTCGTCGACCTTGGTGGCAGCATCTCGTTGAAGCAGATGTGGAGGCCGATGGCGCGCGTCATCAGCATATCGTCATGCTTGCCGGTGATAGCCCCGAAACTGCCGTTGGGTCGTCGCTCATACGTAAGCAGCTCGTCGAGACACCTCTCGTCGCGCTCTATGTAGAGTCCCTCGCGCACCACCTTCACGAGATTGGAGATCACCATCGGTTTTGTGCTGACGTTCGTGTGGAAGCCGTATTTTCGTGGCCTTCCCTCTACGATGTCTTCCGGGCTCTGGCGTCGGGCGTAAAGGTTGGGATAGCAGTCGCGTATCTGGTCGAGTATGAAGGCTGCCTGGTCGCCGTCTACGTATCGGTCCGGATCTCGCGTCTCAAGTGTGTTCGATTCGATGACGAGCAGAGAGTCGGCATACCAGCGGGCGATTCGGGCGGCGAGCCATGCAAGCTGGTCCATGTCGCAGTGTCCGCGCCATTGCGCCACTATGGCGGGGCCCTCCTGGCATGTCATTCTAATGCGGTCGAAAACCGCGATGACGCTCCAGTCGGCCTTCATGCTGCGTCCTCCTACGTCGACCACTGTCAGGTATCGGTCGTAGACGCCTGCCGAGTGTCCCTCTTCGGTAGACGGCATCTCCCACACCTTCAGCCGCCCGTTGGGATCCGGTTCAAACGTAATTCCCTCGAGAGCGCTCAGTCCGGAGTCCCCGCGCGCCACGAGTTCTCCGCTGAAACGAGGTGGCATGCAGTTTTCCCTCAGAGCCATCACCTTCGTGCGGTTGAAAACGTTCGCCCCGCTGTTCAGGAACGCCTCCTGGTCGTTGCTGGGGTATTCCGACGGCAATAAGTCGGGGGAATCGCTTCCGGCGCGAGCCCTTTCATACCAGTTTATGGCATCGAGCGAGGCTCCGTCGTTCCAGAGTCGCCAGATGTATTCGCCGGTCGCGACGCGGGTGTCGTCGCTGAAAGCCGAATTGCGGTTTCTTACTATCCGCTCGGCCATCGCCCGGCGGTCAGCCACAGGGAGGGAATATTTCGGAATCTCGTGCCAGGCCACGAAGACGGGCCTATATAGCGATGTGCCTCGTTTCGCCGCCAGATATTCGCGATGGAAGAAGGTGCCGACGCCGTTGGCCGTGGACTCCATTACGATCATCGTCTCAGGATAAAGCAATACTCCTGAAGTAGCGGCCCTGATTATGTCTTCCGGTCGCTTCCCCTGGGTTTTCTTCCATAGCCCCACCTCCGTGAGATGGACGAGCGCGTAGTCGCCGCCCCGGCAGGCGTCGGGACGCTCCGCGCTCCCGGCTTTTATGCGGAAATTGCGGCGCGGTATCGTGATGACGCTTCTCGACAGGCCGGAGCTGACATAGGTCTTCTCCTTGTCGGCCATGGGGTCGCCATCTCCCTGAAGGAGGGAGCGTGGATAATGGTCGAGAGCCTTCTTTGCCATGGTGATCACCTCCTCGGTGCCTGAGTTCTGCTGGCCGATAATCAACGAGTTGAACCCTCCTCGCCGCATCAGCTGGATCCATAGCATGTAGATTTGCGTCGCGGTGCTCCCGCCCCATTGGCGCGCCTTCACGAGGATGATGCGTATCGGTAGCCCCTCCTCGCGCATCTTCTCAAACTCGCCGATCAGCTTGCGCTGGGGACGGTTGAGGAGGAAAGGAACGTCTTCGAGGCTCCCGCTCTTTCCCTTTATCTTGATGCACTTGTAGGCCCAGAACGGGAAGTCGTATCGGCAGCGGAGCTGAAACCACTGTTGGCGGGCGTTTTCGATCGACCCGGGGAAGACCTCCGTAAGGCTGCGGCCGGCCATCAGGGCCTTTACAGCACCTTCGGCCTGCATTGCCGCTGGAATGTGGATTGCAGAGGGTTCGAGTCCGGGGATTGTAATGGAGAAGCGGGTGCCGGGGCTCATGGTGCCCGAGACCGGATCGTAGGGAATCTCGAGCTCGCGACGGCGACGCTCATCCTCCTCGAGCACCTGATTTATGAGTGTTTCATCTGAATTCATAGATTCGAGTGTTATATAG
>JAIDTS010000015.1 GCA_029060585.1 Muribaculaceae bacterium | reverse complement strand
TCGGTAATGAAGGGCTCGGCTAAACCTACAATTCCGAGGATGACAGCTGGTATGGCTATGCCAGCTGCCACGAGCCTTGAATCCCTGTGTCGGGCGCAGACCATTGCCGCCAGATAGACCATAAACGGATAGGCAGGAAGCATATAGACCTGCAGTTTCGAGCTGATTACGGAGAGAAGCACTAATGTGGAGAGGATAATGACAAGGAAATAGTTGAAGAGAGAGCAGTCTGTACGCCTGTATTTACGGATGGCGTAGACCACCGCTCCGAAGATGATAAAGGTCCAGGGGAGGAGTGTGTAGGTGAGCGATACGAGATAGTACCAGAACGGACGTTTGTGATGAAAGGAATTTACGGCGCGTCCCACTGTCTGATGCACGAGGAGATTGTCCAGGTACTCCGTACCTCCCTCCGCATATACAGCTCCGAACCATCCGGCGCATAGCACGATAAGAAGAGTCCATGTTGGCCATCCCCATGCACGAGTCCAAAGGCGAATGCGACGCGTCAGCAGAAGCCATACAGTAGTGGCTACAAGTGGAATGAGAATTCCCATGGGGCCTTTTGAGAAGACAGCGAGAAATATCCACAGCGCGAAAAGCAGACGCTTGCCTAAAGTCGGCTTTCCCTCCGATATTTCTATCTGTCGGAAGCTGCGGAGCGCCAGAACAATGAACATAGTCATCAGCATGTCCATACGCAGGGTGAAGACCATCCCGGCGAATAGACCGCATGTGAAGAGCATCAGAAGGGCCGCGGTATGGAATTCCGCTTCAAGTTCCCTGCGTGTCCAGACATACATGACGCCGGCTGTCACAAAGGCGGGGATTATGGAGAAGAGGGAGTAAAACCACATGTAGTGGGCCCCAAAGAGCCATTTACCAAGAATTATACACCACAGGTAGAGCGGCGGCTTGTCAGCGTAAGGCACTCCATGGTTGGTGAATGCCCACCATCGGCCGGTGCTCAGCGACTCATCGGCTATACTGAGGTAGCGCAGCTCATTGGAGGGAGTGAAGTCGCGGAAGATTATGATTGGAAGCACAGCGACAAGCACCATAAGCAACACCATGAGCAGAGGTTGCAATCCCTGCTCTCCGAATGCGTTATGTCTGTCGGTTGCCGTCATCCTTAAAATACCTTGGTTGAACCGCAAAATTAGCAAAAATCCGTAATATATGCAAGTATGAGGGTATGATAATGAAGTAACCGCCGCGAGGCCAATGGGCCTGCGGCGGTTATGCCTGTCAGTAGCGGTCGGGACGTCCGCCGTCAGATTATTTCATGTCGAGGTATTTGATCTCGTCCTTGTCGTTGTAGTTGAGGTTCTCGCCTCCCATGCCCCAGATGAACATATAGTTCGAGGTTCCTGCTGCGGCGTGGATGCTCCATTCCGGGCTCATGATTGCCTGCTCGTTGTGGAGCCATACGACGCGCGTTTCCTGAGGTTCGCCCATCAGGTGACAGATGGCGTTGCCTTCCGGCACGTTGAAGTAGAAGTAAGCCTCCACGCGGCGGTCGTGGGTATGGGCCGGCATTGTGTTCCATACGCTTCCGGGCATAAGCTCTGTGAGACCCATCTGGAGCTGGCAGGGACCTTCCTGAAGCACATTGTTGGTGATGAGCTGGTTGATGATGCGGTCGTTGCTCTCCTCGAGCGAGCCGAGGTGCATACGGTTGGCAGGAATGGTGCCCTTTCGGCCGTCGATAGTGATTAGCTGGGTCTTATACTGCTTGTAGGCCGGAGTAGAGTTGATGTAGAAGCGTGCGGGAGTGGCGTTGTCCTTGCTGCGGAAAGTGACGTTCTTGTTGCCGCAGCCAACATAGAGGGCGTCTTTGAAGTGGAGCTCGTAGTCTTTGCCGTCTACGTTGACGATACCGTCACCACCTACGTTGATCACTCCGAGCTCGCGACGCTCGAGGAAGTATTCAGCTTTGAGCGGGTCGATAGTCTCGAGGGTAATGGTCTTGCCTACGGGCACAACACCGCCGAATATCACGCGGTCATACATAGAATAAGTGAGGTTGATCTTGTTTTCCTCCATCACCTTCTCCATGCAGAAGCGGTCGCGGAGCTGCGTTGTGTCGTATTCCTTCACATCGTCGGGATGACAGGCGCGCTGAATGGTGTAGGATGTCTGAGCCGACATCGAGAACGCTGCGGCTACGGCAGCGATTGAGAAAAGTATCTTTTTCATGAGTTTTTAAGTTAAAAATTGTCAGTTATGTGAATTAGAGCGGCTTGTCCGCATTCTTAAGACTCAAGACTCAAGGCTTAAGACTTAAATATTCTCCTGCAGGCGGTCGGAGTCCTTGCTGGCCATATCGCGCTGGTTGCGGATGATATGGACGCGGTTCCACCACATCATGGCGCATGCAATCACCACCAGGATGCCAGCCCCGATCCATTTGAGGTTGACGCAACCCTGATAGAGCACCCAGCAGAGGGGCGATGACGCGAAGTCGAGCGCGCCACCCTCGAATCCCTGGGGAATGGCCACTGCGGCATCTCCTGTGGCCAGGAAGACGTCATGGGCAGCCAGAGTGAAGGCTGGTGCGATGTTGGTGACCATATATAGGCCGGCGATGATGATGACGAGCCCGACGATAAAGGTCTTAAGCACATTGCCTTTGGTAAAGGGCAGCACGAGGGGGAAAAGATAGAACATGCCTGCGAGCGAGGCGAGCGGCAGGAACTGGTTGCCGGGCAGGATAACTGCGAGCAGGAGAGTCACTGGAATCAGGAGCAATGACACCACAAGAGTAGTCGGGTCGCCGATCACGAGAGCCGGCGACATGCCGATGTTGAGGCCGTCGGCACCCTTGAACTTGCGTGCGATAAGGCTGCGTGTCGCGTCTGAGATAGGCTTCAAGCCCTCGATAAAGAGTACGGTTACACGCGGGATGAGTTCCATGACGGCGCCCATCTTGATGCCGAGCGTGAGAATCTGGGGGATATTGGATACAATTTCGTCCCAAGATGTGCATGTGAGGCAGCCTATACCAATGCCTACCACGACACCGAGGAAGAGCGGCTCACCCATCACGCCGAATTTCTTCTTCATGCCTTCGGCGTCGATCTCTATCTTATTCAATCCTGGAATCTTATCGAGTCCCTTGTTGATTATCCAGGCAAAGGGGGCGAAGCCGGCGCAGAATGGCTGCGGGATTGAGATTCCGTCCATATCCTTGTAATAGTTCTGGAATTTGAAGGCTGTCATGTCGGCGAGCACGAGAGTGACGATGTAGCAGATGATTGCTCCGAAGAATCCCCAAGCCAGCGATTCCGACGCGAAATAGATCACAGCGCCGATGAAAGCGAAGTGCCAGTAGTTCCAGAGGTCGATGTTGACGGTTCGGGTGGTCTTTGTCAGAAGCATCAGGATGTTGACGCCCAGGCAGACCGGGATGATGAAAGCGCCTACGGCTGTGTTGTAGGCAACCGATGCAGCTGCCGGCCAGCCCATGTCGAACACCTTGAGTTGCAGCCCGTAGATCTCGACTACCTTCTGAAGAGCA
This sequence comes from Muribaculaceae bacterium, assembly GCA_029060585.1. Next base: position 13,764 of record JAIDTS010000015.1, on the reverse strand, counting down.
GGACCGAGAGCTGAAGTGAGGAGTGCCGTTACGATGGAGAGTCCGATAAAGCCGACACCCACCTTAAGGCCGCTCTTGAGGGCGTCGCCGGGCTTGATGCCTATGCAGACGCCGAGTACTGTGAAGATGACAGGCATCATCACTGCAGCTCCGAGGCCGATGATGTAAGCGAATACCTGTTCCATGATTGATTGGTTTAGTGGTTTAAGGGTTTATAAGGTTGTTTAGTCGTTAGGATCCGTCTGAAGCCGGATTCAGTAAGAAAGGCCCGCTGAGGTTCTCTGTCGGAGGCAGAAAGTCATCGGGGACTTTCATCTGCAAAGTTAATAAAAACATTTGAGATTTAGAGCGATTTAGCCGGAAAAGTTTCATGAGGATGCCGTAGGGCGCTGGTGTTTCCATCTCCTGTGGGTCCAGAGCCAGAGCGGAGGCTCCCTTCTTATGGAGTCTGCAAGCATCGAGAAGTAGGCCGCTGTCAGGTTGTTTTCCTGTTCAGCTGCCGCATCGGGAGTTATCTTCACGAATCGCCCTACATATCGATTTCTTTCAGTTCGCCTCATGTCGAGGTAATATACTGCGGCATGTATCTTCCGGCTAATTTTCTCCGCTCCGGTGAAGACGGCCGTATCATGGTTGAGGAATGGAATCCAGTGGTGGAGCGATCGTCCCGGTGGTGTCTGATCGGCAATGTAGCCCGTGATGGACGGAATCCCTTTTGAGGTCATCTCCATCAGAGTCCTTGCTGAGGAGGCCATGGGGAGGTTGGTGGCACCGAAGCGGCTACGTATCGATCCGAACACCTCGTCGGCCGCCACATTGGATAGTGGATGATATATCTGGCACGGGACGGCTCCTGTCGAAAGGTCGAGCCATAGGGGCATGCTGCTGACCCACTCCCAGTTGCAGAAGTGTCCCAGATAGATGCTGACGTTGAGCCCGGCCCGCAGGTCGGCGTTTACCTCCTCGATGTTCTCAAACTGCATGCGCTCCCTCATCTCTTTCGAGTCCATTGATCCAAGTTTCACAGTCTCGATGAAATAGTCGGCCAGGAATCGGTAGAATTCACCGACGGTCTTCTTTACATCCTGATCCGGCATTTCGGGAAAGGCCGAGCTTATATTATCTCGGCAGATTCCCACGCGGTATCTCACCACGCTATGTGCCAGCCATGCGATGAATGATGAGACTCCCCTGAGTATCGGCCATGGCAAAGCGCCCAGCCCCCGGAAGATGCCGGAGAGCAGGGCGCGGTTGATGGCTATTGCAGTCTTGTTGTGAGTATGTTTTCCCATCAGATGGAGAGTCGGCGGAGCGTGTTGAGTTTCTCGCGGTTGACGGTCTTCTCGTTCTGGATAGCCTTTACGAACGGCACATATACGATCTCGTCATTGCGGATGCCGATCATTACGTTGCGCTGGTCGTCAAGAAGGGCATCGACGGCAGCCGCACCCATGCGTGATGCGAGGATACGGTCGTGTGCTGTAGGGCTTCCACCTCGCTGCAAGTGGCCGAGTATGGATACGCGTACATCATAGTTGGGGTATTCGTCTTTCACGCGCTGCGCGAGACCCATTGCACCTCCGGTCACGGGAGATTCGGCTACGAGCACGATCGAAGAGTTCTTTGATTTACGGAAACCGTTCTGGATGAGTTCCGCCAGCTGGTCCTTATCTGTAGAGATTTCCGGTATAATGGCCGCCTCGGCACCCGAAGCGATAGCGCTATTGAGAGCGAGGAAGCCGGCGTTGCGTCCCATAACCTCGATGAAGAAGAGGCGTTCGTGGCTTGTAGCAGTATCGCGGATCTTGTCGACACACTCCATGATGGTGTTGAGCGCGGTGTCATAGCCAATAGTCCAGTCGGTACCATAGAGGTCATTGTCGATGGTGCCGGGCAAGCCTACGATCGGGAACTGGAATTCATTGGCGAAGATACGCGCTCCTGTCAGTGAACCGTCGCCTCCGATCACACAAAGGCTGTCGATGCCGTGGCGCTTGAGCACGTCGTAGGCGCACTGGCGTCCTTCTGGTGTCTCGAATTCCTTGCAGCGCGCTGTTTTGAGTATGGTTCCACCGCGCTGTATGATGTTAGAGACGTTCTGGGTAGAGAATTCCTCGATTTCATCGGAGATGAGGCCTTTATAGCCACGATAGATTCCGAAAACCTTAAAGCCGGAATTGATGCCGGCGCGTGTGACGGCGCGTATCGCCGCGTTCATGCCGGGGGCGTCGCCTCCCGACGTGAGGATACCGATGCTTTTGATATTGCTCATAATCTATTTAATTCATAATGCATAATTAACAATGCATGATTTTAGTTTATTAAAGACTCTAATGTGCTTCCAGCCAGTTGGCGCCTATGCCTGCGGATGCTGTCAGAGGCACAGCACCGTCGTAGGCTTCTTCCATCCGGCGCTCTACAATCTCCTGGAGTTCTCCTTCCTCGCCTGGCACCACGTCGAAGTTAAGTTCGTCGTGCACCTGCATGATCATCTTCGACTTCAAGTGTCTCTCCTGCATCTCCTGCCATATTCCAACCATAGCGAGCTTGATGACATCTGCCGCAGTGCCTTGCACCGGAGCGTTAATGGCGTTTCGCTCGGCATAACCGCGCACCACCGGGTTCTTGCTGTTGATGTCGGGCAGACGGCGCTTACGCCCGAGGCGCGTGACGGCATAGCCGTTCTCTCTGGCCTCCTCCACGCTGTCGCTCATATATTTATGGATAGAAGGGAAAGTCGCGAAATATCCGTCGATAAGCTCTTTTGCTTCCTGACGAGGTATCTGCAGACGCGAGGCAAGTCCGAAGGCCGTGATGCCGTAGAGAATGCCGAAGTTGGCGGTCTTTGCCTTTCTGCGCTCATCTGCCGTCACCTCTTCAAGAGGCACGTGATTGATTTTGGCGGCCGTTATGGCGTGTATATCGTCTCCCTTGCGGAATGCCTCTATCATAGTCTCGTCCTTCGCGAAGTCCGCCACGAGACGCAGCTCGATCTGGCTGTAGTCGGCCGAGAGGAAGAGATGTCCCGGATCCGGAATGAATGCACGGCGGATGTCGCGTCCCATCTCGTCGCGCACGGGGATGTTCTGGAGGTTGGGCGAAGACGACGAGAGTCGTCCGGTCGACGTGACGGTCTGGTTGTAGTTGGTATGTATCTTGCCCGTAGTCTTGTTAATGGTCTCGGGAAGGGCGTTGAGATAGGTGTTGAGAAGTTTCTTTATCTGGCGGTATTCCAAGATTTTTCCTATGATGGGACTCTTCCAGGCAAGTTTCTCGAGAATCTCTTCAGATGTCGAATACTGCCCTGTCTTGGTCTTCTTGGCTTTGGGATCGAGCTGCATCTTGCCGAAGAGTATCTCGCCTACTTGGGCCGGGCTGCCTACGTTGAACTCCTCGCCGGCTATCGCGAAGATCTCTGCGCAAAGCTGGCGCGAGCGATCTTCCATGCCTTCGGCGGCTGCGGCGAGGGCCGACGTGTCGATGCGGACACCTGTGTATTCCATATCTGCAAGTACTGGCACAAGCGGCAGCTCGATCTCCGTCATTATTCGAGTCAGGCCCTCGCGCTCGAGAGCGGGAGCGAACGTCTCCTTAAGTTTAAGCGCGAGAGCTGCGAGTTCGGCGGCATGGGGAGTGGAGCTTATCGCATAGCCAAGGTATTTTTCGGCGAGCAGTTCCGGATTGTGGCGCATCTCCGGCTCAAGGAGATAATGGGCTATGGTGGTGTCGTAGAAGTTGACCATGCTTATGGGGTCAGAGTCTCGGTCTGTGCGGTGGCGACGTGCCGTCACCATGTCGCGCTTCGCAGCCCACGACACTTTCTCCACTTTCGGGTCGGCCAGTATACGGAGCACTGTTTCATCAGCACCTTCCACCGACCGGGCTATATGCCATGTCCTTCCGTCGGTTAACGCGAAGGCAGTGCCGTTCCATACGGCCTCCATATCGTTCTCACCGACAGTCTCCATGTACAGCCCTACGGCAGGAGCCTCTGCTATAGCAACTGCCATCGCCTTGAGTGCGACGGCATCGGTAACCTCCACACATTCTGCACCGAGCGACCCCGCTGCCGACGGCTCTATGCCCGGCGCTGTGTCCTCCGCTTCATTCTCGTTGTCGAAATCGAAGAGCGACGGCTGCTCGGCCGCCTGCTTCCTTGAAGTCTTGGCTTTGTCTCCCGGCCTGTTTCCGACAGGGGTTGTGGGGGACTCCTCCGCCATCAGGCGTCGGCCTATCCTGTCGATAAGACTCTTGAATTCCAGCTCCTTGAAGATGGCGAAAAGCTTGTCCTTGTCTGGTTTCCCGAGTGCGAGGCTTTCCGGAGTGGCGTCGACGGGTACATCCGTACGGATTGTAGCCAGGTCTTTCGAGAGCATTATAGTGGCTGCGTTCTCTTCGATCTTTTTCCGGAGGGCGCCTTTTAGTTCGGAGGAGCGGGCGATCACGTCTTCGGCCGTTCCGAAATCCGCTATGAGTTTCTGGGCAGTCTTTTCCCCTACACCCGGGCATCCGGGTATGTTGTCGATCTTGTCGCCCATGAGCGCGAGAAGATCGATCACCTGACTGGTGCGCTCAATGCCGTAGCGCTCGCACACCTCTTTCTCGCCTCTGAGTTCGAAATCCTGTCCGCGGTAGGCCGGCTTGTATTGTATGACGTTAGGGCCGACGAGCTGTCCGAAATCCTTGTCGGGGGTCATCATATAGGTCGTGAAGCCTTCCTTTGAGGCTCGGGTGGCCATCGTGCCGATTACGTCGTCGGCCTCATAGCCCGGCGATTCGAGCACGGGGATGCCGTAGCACTTTATGATTTCCTTTATTATGGGAATTGAGCGCTTGATGTCTTCAGGCGTGTCGGGGCGTTCCCCTTTGTATGATTCGAGAAGTTCGGAGCGGAATGTCGGACCTTTCGGATCAAAGCATACCGCGATATGAGTGGGCCTCTCTTTGCGAAGCACTTCCTCAAGGGTGTTGACGAATCCGAAAATGGCGGATGTGTTGAATCCGTCGCTCGTCATTCGTGGCATCTTTATGAGCGCGTAATATGCCCGGAAGATGAGGGCGTAGGCATCGAGAAGGAACAGTCTCTTTTCTGACATGTCGGTGTTCTGTAAGGTTGAAAACAGGTGTTTAGGGGGTCGGAAGGGCAAAAAAAACGCTTCTTCACTATAAAAATAACAAATATCGGGGGAAGTAGTACTGAAATTGAAAAAATATTTTGTAATTTTGTGGTGTAATACGCAGCTCCCTCTGTCCGGGATGCTTCTGATCAGAAAGATGTCGAAGACTACTATAGAGAAAATACGGCATCGTTTGGGTGCCGAGCTTGATGCGATGAACTCCATCATCCGCACGAGCCTTGCCACATCCGACCCGCTGATGGGCCGGGTAGTGGAGCAATATCTACGCACTAAGGGGAAGCAGATTCGCCCATTGCTCGTACTTCTGAGCGGACGCCTATTCGGCGAAATCAACGACTCAACCCTCCACGCGGCGGCTTCCCTTGAAATGCTGCACAACGCTACGCTGATCCACGACGATGTCGTGGACAATGCCGATTACCGCCGTCGCACCGCCACACTCAATAAGGATTTCGACAACCGCATAGCTGTGCTCGTGGGCGACTTCTTCGTCAGCACGGCCCTTCAGGAGGCGATTAAGACGAAAGACATGAAGGCCGTCAGGTCGGTTGCAGAGCTCGGTCGCGAGCTTTCCCTCGGTGAGATAGACCAGATTTCAAATGCGCGAGACCGATCGATTGACGAATGCCGCTATTTCGACGTTATCGGCAAGAAGACGGCGTCGCTCTTCATGAAATGTGTCAAGATGGGAGCTGAAAGCGTTGATGCTACCCCTTCTGAGATTGAATCTCTTGTGGAATATGCGCGGCTTCTTGGTCTCTGCTTCCAGATAAAGGATGATATCTTCGACTATTACGAAGACAAAGAGGTCGGCAAGCCGACAGGCAACGACCTGCGAGAGAACAAGGTGAGTCTTCCTCTCATTTATGCGGTTAATTCCACCGAAGGCATGGAAAGTGACTCAATGCGTGCCTTGCTTGTGCGCGGCGACCTATCGGACGCCGAAATCGCTGTACTCATCGACTTCGCCAAGACCCACGGCGGGATCGACTACGCCTACTCTGTGATGGAGGATATGCACCGTAAGGCTGATACGCTTCTAAGGGCTCTTCCTGCCAATGAATGGCGTGATGATTTCGCCGACCTTTTCGACTTCACTATCCGGCGTAATGCGTAATGAGTTTTGCGTAATACGTAATACGTAATGAGTATTGCGTATTGCGGAGGATGTGATACGCAAAGCGCATCACATGCCCCCGGCTATCATCAACGGAAGATAGAGGGTGTTGGTCAGAACTCCCAGCACAAAAGATATGATGATCCAGATCTCGGCATTGCGAGATGCCCTACGCGCCCCTTCCAAGTCGCCCTGATAGTATTTTGAGCTGACTTGTGCAGAATAGATAATTGCGACAATGCCTGGAATCATGCAACAGAGAATCGTCATGACCACGGACCATGCGAGATAGGTAGGAGGCATCGCCTCGCCGCTTGCTGCCGCCTTTAGCGGAGCGGGGGCAGGGTCTATGTTGTGGGCGTATGGTTCAGGCTGCCTGACTGCGACAGGCTCGACTGCGACAGGTTGCGCTGGCTGCTCCGGAACGGGAGGCACGTTGTTGGGCACACCCAAAGCCTCAGCCCATGCCTCATCAACACTTTTAGGAACTTCCGGGGGAGTTTGGGATGCCACGGTCTTCATGACCGCCTCGGGGAATATCTCGTATTCCACCTGATGCACCTTGGCCTCGAGCGATTCCGGGGTGTCGTCGGGAAGCACGGCCACTTCCCTCTGCACCACTATCGGACCGGCGTCGATCTCGTTAGTGACAATATGCACGGTAGCACCGCTCTTCGTATCGCCGGCCTCGATGACCGCCTTATGCACGTTTGCTCCGTGCATTCCCTTCCCTCCATATGCCGGGAGTAGCGATGGGTGGATGTTGAGGATCCGTCCTTCGTAGGCACCCACTATATCTTCGCTGAGGAAGCAGAGGAAGCCCGCCAGTGCTATCACCTTGATGTCGTGGGCTCTCAGCGTCTCGAGAATTGTCTGTGGCTCATCCTTCCATACGCTGCGTGGAAAGTAGATCGTCTCTACTCCCAGCTCTTTCATCTTTTCGATTACCGGTGCGTTCTCCCTATCTGTTAGGCAGAGGTCTACGCGTATGCGGGATCCCGCGTTGAATGCTTTCACGAGGTTTACGGCGTTTGAGCCGTTGCCTGAGGCGAATACTGCTATGTTGGTCATATTCTTTTGTCAATGCATAATTCATAATGCATAATTCACAATCAACCGGCTATAGATCTCAATGATATGCAGAATCAATCATGCGTTTTTTTAGATTAAACTGAAAAAATAACTATGCATTATGCATAGGTCAGGATGAGAGGGCGTGGAGGCGTGCATACTGGCCGTCAAGGGCGATCAGCTCCTCGTGGGTGCCTGTCTCTACGATGCGGCCCTCTTTCATCACGCAAATCACATCGGCATTGACGATGGTAGACAGGCGGTGGGCGATGACGATGGTGGTTCGGTCGGCCATAAGTCGGTCGAGGGCTTCCTGCACGAGGCGCTCGCTCTCGTTGTCGAGGGCCGAGGTAGCTTCGTCGAGGATGAGTATATCGGGGTTCTTGAGTATAGACCGCGCTATGCTGATGCGCTGGCGCTCGCCTCCCGAGAGGCGGCAGCCTCGGTCGCCGAGCATGGTATCATAGCCTTCGGGTGTCGCCATGATGAACTCGTGGGCGTTGGCTATCTTAGCCGCTCGCTCTACTTCCTCCTGTGTCGCATCTTCGTTGCCGAAGGCTATGTTGTTGCGGAAGGTGTCGTTGAAAAGTATCGCCTCCTGGTTAACGTTGCCCATAAGGCCCCTCAGATCGGCAACCTTGACATCTCTCACGTCTCTCCCTTTCACACGGACGGAGCCTTCCGCGACGTCGTAGAAGCGGGGAATGAGGTCAACGAGCGTGGACTTGCCCGAACCGGACTGACCAACTATGGCCACGGTCTGTCCTTTTTTTACCTTCAGGTTGATATCGTCGAGCACCTTCCTGTCGTCGCCGTCATATCTGAATGTCACTCCCCTGAATTCAATAGCCGGATTTCCGTCGAAGTCCTCCGGGATTAGCTCGGGCTCTACGGGATCCTTGATGGGATTCTCTGCATCAAGTATCTTGTCGATGCGGGCGAGGGCCGCCATGCCCTTAGACACCGCGTAGCCGGTCTTCGAAAGGTCTTTTGCCGGGTTGATGATGCTGTAGAAAATGGTCATGTAGAATATGAACGACGCAGCGTCGATCGAGGAGTTCCCGCTGAGGATCAGGGTGCCTCCGAACCAAAGCACCACCATGACGGCTATCGTACCCAGGAATTCGCTCATCGGATGTGCGAGCGCCTGGCGTCGGAGCATGGCGTTGGCCGACTTTACGTAGCTCTGAGTCTCAGATCGGAACCGTGTGTCCATCTGGCGCTCTGCGTTAAAGGCCTTGATGATGCGCAGTCCTCCGAGGCTTTCCTCTATAGTAGATAGTATCTGTCCTCCGATCTGCATGGTGCGCAGGCTCTGAGCCTTCAGCTTCTTGCCTACAGTCCCCATCACCCATCCCATTATGGGAAGGAGAACGAAGACAAAGAGGGTCAGCCGCCAGCTGACGGCAATCATCGTGGCAAGATAGATGATGATAAGGATAGGGTATCGGAATAGGGCATAGAGCGACGACATCACCGAGGCCTCTACCTCCGTCACGTCTCCGCTCATTCGGGCCATGATGTCGCCCTTGTGTTCTCCGCTGAAATATCCGATAGGCAGCGAGAGGATCTTCGCATACATCGTGTTGCGGATGTCGCGCACCACTCCATTGCGCATCGGCACTGTGAAGTATTCGCTGAGGTATCCCGTCATGACCTTCGCCAGCGTCATGATAATGAAAATCACACCAAGTAGAGCGAGTGCCTTCGAAGGGCCCTGCGTGTCGATCACGTGGCCGGTGAAGTAGTAGAAATTGTTGGTCACTGTGTCGATGATGTCCGGGGAGTTCCATGGCCTGAATTCGTAGTGTCCTCTTTCAAGACCGAATATCACCTGCAGGATCGGGATGATGAAGGCGAACGAGAATACGGTCATCACTCCGTTGAGCAGGTTGAAGATAATGCTCAGCGTGAGTGTCCCTGCGTAGGGGCGGGCGAAACGCTTCAGGAATCTGATGAAGTCTTTCATAAGTGCTTCTGATATGCCGAAGGCTTATTTTCTGGCCGGAATCTTTAGTTCCGCTCCCGCACGTATTGCATCGCTCTTCATTCCGTTGGCCTTCTTGATGGCCTCCACAGTCACACCGTATTTCTTGGCTATGCGGCCGAGGTTCTCGCCGCTCTTGATGGTATGAACGGTCTGTTTCTGCTTCTTGGCTGTCTGTTTCTTGGCCTGTGCCTGTGCAGTCTCTTTCTTCTTGCTGTTTTTAGCAGAAGCCTGTGCAGTCTCTTTCTTTTGTGTCTGTGATTCCTGACGAGTCTGGGACTGTGTCTGTGCAGCCGATGTCTCCGAGGCCTTCTTCCGGGTGTCGTCGGCTGCGAGCATATTGTCGGCCGCTTCCTTGCGGGCGGAGGCTGCGAGAGCCGGATCGACGCCGTTGATGGTGAGCACCTGGCCAACCCTCACGGCGTTGCGCCTCAGGTTGTTGGCGCTTCTTATGTCGGCGGCCTGCACTCCGTATTTAGCGGCGATCGAGGTCAGGGTCTCGCCAGCGATTACCTTATGCGAGAGGGTGGTGGGGGATCCTGAAGCCTCAGGGAGCTGTTGCCCTACGGGTTCCTGGTTGTCTGCAGATGCCAGCACGGGAGCCTCTTCAGAGGCCTTTCCGGGCTGCACGGTAGTGCGTCGGCGGTATTTGTCGGCCTGATACGATAGTATCTGGTCGTGGCTCATGATGTAGGCATGGATTTGCTTCGAGGGCAGCACGAGCATATAGGCTCTTTCCGGGGTACCCGGGATGATGTCTTCCCGGTATTGTGGATTGAGTATCCGCAGCTCGTCTTTGGGAATTGCGAGCACGGCTTCTATCTGGTCGAAGTGTACGCGGTCTGTCACTCCCACGGTGTCAGTGACGAGCGGCTTAGTGGGTAGTACAGGGCTGATGTTGTGCTGCGGGTAGTATGTCATCACGTAGTTTGCGGCGATGAACATGGGGACGTAGCCGCGTGTCTCGTCCGGGAGGTATGGATAAACGCTCCAGAAGTCGGCCTTTGAAGGGTCGCCACCGGCGCGTCGTATAGCCTTGTTGACTGCGCTCGGGCCTGAATTGTATGCAGCGATAGCGAGGCTCCAGTCGCCGTATGTGTCGTAGAGTTGTTTCAGGAGGTCTGCGGCGGCTCTTGACGAGGCGTAAGGGTCTCTGCGCTCGTCGACGAGACTGTTGCATTCCAGGCCGAGTCCTTTTCCGGTGGCCAGCATCAGCTGCCAGAGACCTGTGGCCCCGTGCTTGCTGACTGCGTTAGGATCAAGGGCCGACTCGATGACGGGGAGGTATTTCAGCTCCTGCGGCAGACCGCGTTCCTCGAGCGCCTGCTCGAAAATCGGCATGTAGTAGAGGCCGAGCCCGAGAATCGCCGCTACCTGCGGACGTCCGTTCCTGGTGTATCGGTCGATATATTGCCTTACGATCGAGTTGAAGGGCATCTCAATCACTGTTGGCATTGCAGCCAGACGTTTTTTGATGGTCTCGTCTGATGTGTCTACGTCCTTCTTTGCCGTATAGCTATTGTCAGTTGCGGTATAGTTGCGCATAAACCAACCCTCGAGCAGTTTCTGTGTGTCCTGTTCGAAAGTCTCCGGGAATACGATTGCGTCGTCGGTGATGGAAGTCTTCAAGTTCATCACGTTCGGATTGGCGGCTTGAACTGTCAGAGGCGGAAGGGCTGACGAAGCCAGAAGAGCAAAGGTAAGTAATATCGTCTTTTTCATAATCTTAGTTAATTCATAATTCATAATGCATAATGCATAATCGAATTGTCTGTAAGACTCGGGAGAATCATGCATTGTGCATTATGCATTGATTAGAAGGTGAAAGCCCAATTCAGGCCGACGGAATATTTTCGGGTCATCGGTTCCGTGTAGAAGCCCGGGCTTATGTCCATGGATAGGTCGGGACTTATGTCGAAGTGAGCGAGCTGAGCGTCGACATATGCGTCGACGATGGCTATCAGATAGACGGCCACCATGCAGATGATGCATAGGTCGCGGTTGCGTCGGTAGAAATTCTTCCTGGTCTTCAGCACAGATTGGAGCCAGTTCTTGTCGAGCGAGGCCTCGTCGGTGTTTGGGGGAAAGAAGTTCATGTATGATTTCTTGTCCGGGTCTCCGCTCATGAGGTCGAGATATCCGTTTGAATAGTCCTGATATTGGGTGTTGTTCCAGCTCATGCCGTAACCGAGTCCCATGAATCCGGCCACGACGATTGGCAGTTTCCAGTATCGTCTGTTGTATATCTGTCCGAGTCCGGGGAAGAGGGCCGACATCCATACCGCCCTGGTAGGGTCGGGATTGAATATCTTCTTTCCGTCGAATCCGTATGGATAATCATCGGCTACGACCACCGTGTGGCCGTCTTCCTCCGTCACTTCGGCCTCGATCGGAGTCCTGACGAGGATTTCGGTGTCAAGCGTGGAGTCGTTGGGAAGCGGAAGCGGGTCGGGATCCTGGGCATAGGCACGTCCGAGGCCGCACAGCGCTGTCAGCACCGTGAGGGCGATAAGGCGTAAGAGGCTTCCGGCTTGTTTCATCTCTTGATGTTCTCAAATGCTCCGACGAGCTGCATCAGCTGCTCGTCGTTGTCGAATTTCAGTGTGATGCTTCCCTTTCCGCTGGCGTTTCTGGAGAATTTCACCGGAGTCGGGAAATACTGCTGCAGGTCGCGCACGAAGAAGTCGTATTCGTGGCTCTGCTGGTTCTGCTTTTTAGGGGCGTTGTCGGTCAGGTTGCCTTCTGCAGCCTCCCGGGCCATCTGCTCCACTTTCCTGACACTTAGTCCCTCCTTTATGATCTGCTTGAATATCTTGAGCTGGAGCTTTGGGTCGTCGATCGAAAGGAGTGCGCGTGCATGTCCCATGTCGAGCATGCGGTCGCGCAGGGCAATCTGTATCTCAGCCGGTAGCTTAAGCAGGCGCAGGTGGTTTGTTATGACTGAGCGCGACTTTCCAACCCTTTCGCTGAGCCTTTCCTGCGTCAGGGAATAAGTGTCGATTAGCTTTCGGAACGCCAGCGCCACCTCTATAGCATTGAGGTCTTCGCGTTGAATATTCTCGATAAGGGCCATCTCGGTCACTTCCGAGTCGGAAGCCGAACGCACGTAGGCGGGGACAGTGTGTAGACCGGCGCGCTGGGCAGCGCGCCAGCGGCGTTCGCCGGCGATAATCTGGTAGCCGCCGTCGGGGGCTGTTCGGAGCGAGAGAGGCTGTATGATTCCGATCTCGCGTATTGATGCGGCCAGTTCCTCAAGCCCTTCGTCGGAGAATGTTCGTCGGGGTTGGTCCGGATTTGGGGAGATGGAGTCAATATCTATCTCGGATATGGCGCTACCTCCGTCGGTTCTCACTTCGGAGATACCGATCAGCGAGTCGAGTCCTCGTCCGAGCGCGTTGCGTCTGTGGATTGCCATTTTTCTTTCGGGAGAGTTTTTAGTTCTGAGTATTCTTCTTGCGGTTGCGCGCCATCAGTTCCTTTGCGAGCTGCACGTAGGCTATGGCACCGCGCGAGTCGGGGTCGTAAAGGATTACCGGCAGACCGTGGCTCGGTGATTCTGAGAGCTTTATATTGCGGGGAATCACGGTGCTGAACACCATATCGCCGAAATGCCCTTTGAGCTCCTCGAAGATCTGGTTGGCCAGGCGCAGTCGGGCGTCATACATCGTCAGCAGGAAACCCTCGATTTCCAGAGATGGCTTCAGTCGGCTCTTGATTATGCGGATGGTATTGAGGAGCTGCGAGATACCTTCCAGGGCGAAGTATTCCGATTGAACGGGGATGATTACCGAATCTGCGGCTGTAAGGGCGTTAACGGTGATGATACCCAGCGATGGGGAACAGTCTATGAGGATATAGTCATATAGGTCCTTGATGGGCATGAGTACCCTGAGGAGGGCCTTCTCGCGTTCGCGCCTGTTCATGAGCTCCACTTCCGCGCCGACGAGGTCGATGCGTGAGCAGATCACGTCAAGGCCTTCTATGTCAGACTTGACTATGCTGTCGAGGATGGGGTAGTCGTCTACGATGCATTCGTAGATGGAGGCAGGAGCCTCGTTGCCGTCGAGGCCGAGGCCGGAAGTGGCGTTGGCCTGGGGGTCAGCGTCTACGAGGAGCACCTTCTTTCCCTCTATTGCGAGGCAGGCGCCGAGGTTGAATGCCGTAGTGGTCTTCCCCACGCCTCCTTTCTGGTTTGCTATTGCTATTATCTTACCCATGTTGCGTGTAATATATAAGCCGAGGGGCCGGCCGCAGAGCGGTCGACGCCTTAGAAAATGCAAAATAAACAAAAATTACCGAAATTTCCCAATTTTCTATTCCCTTTTTACAACCATTAACATTTCTTTCATTTATGATGTCTTTCCGACGGAAACTTCACGCAAAGTCCCCCGAGCACTGTCGCGCCTTCTTAAAGTGAATTGAACTGGCGGCTAGACGCGCTAAATATGCTG
>JAIDTS010000149.1 GCA_029060585.1 Muribaculaceae bacterium | reverse complement strand
ACGATAGGAACAAGCGAGATGAAAATCCACCATCCGCTCTTGCCTATGTCGTGAAGGCGTCTAACGGCGATGCCGAGATTTGGGAGCAGAAGGGCAAGACCTACGAGTCCGCTTACGATGCTCATGACATTTTGACTCCAGCAGAATACTATCTCCACTACGATCCCGAGAATGAAGGCAAAGAGCTGAAACCACCAGAACTCTGAGCGGGAAGCGCGGCCGCTGAAGTTGCAGTAGTTGAGCTTCAATGCGCGCTCCACTGCTTCCTTAAATGTTACTTGTCTTTGATACATGTTGAGAAAATGACTTTTGGGTTAATAATAAATGCAATGGAAAGGTATAGATGCCAATCCATTGCAAAGTTAACTAATTTTTTTTAATTTTTCACATTCTCATGCAGATTTATTTATTTTCCGCTATTTCGTTCAGCAGTGTCTGTATCTTTCGGGCAGTCTGCGCCGCTTGTGTGGCAAATTCCGATTCGTTGGATTCGGGTTCCTTATCGTCCTTCCGTTCATCTGTGAAGAGCTGGCAGTCGGCAACCAGGGTGAAGCAGTTCTCCAGGAGCTCGGGCCATTCCGTCAGGTCTACGCGCGTCTGCAGCGAGTCAAGCGCGAGGGCGATGTTGAATGCCGAACGCGTCAGCTGACTGCGCGTGGCATTGTTCTCGCAGTGATAGATGAAGGTGTCGAGTCGCTTCAGAAGGAGCGGACTTGTCTTTATCAGCTTATCCTTCTCGGCCGCCGTGTGCAGCTGGCGCTGCTTCTCTATCTCGGAAGTGACGTCGATTTCTGATTTCATAGAGCCCACAGCGTTCAGGAAGAAGCCTAATATCGTCAAGCCGCACATCACTTCGACTGCCGTGACGCACTGTGCCCATCCGTGGGCCGGGGTGTAGTCGCCGAATCCGAGTGTGGTGATGGTGACTATGCTGTAGTAGAGCCATGAGCCGAAGTCGGTTCCTGCTCCGTCAGGTATGCGGAACTGTCCGTCAGGAAGAAGCCAGTACACTACAGCGAATACCGGCACGAGGGCGATGTAAGATCCGATCCAGATGATCGGACGCACGTTAGAGACAACGTGGAAGAAATGGCGAATGCGATCAGATGTTTTCATAATAAATATAGTCGATAAAGGTTTTTTATGAATTATAACAATTCCATCACTAAAAAGGCTCATTATTCATAAAAAATCATTAAATTTGCATTTTATTATCAAAACAGTGTTGAGGACGCAGTCCGAAATACACGAATCAATGCCAGATGCTACAGATAAAGAAATTAATTTCGGCCTCCCTCCTTGCCGTATGCACCCTGTCGGCTTTCTCACAAGGGACTCTCGAAGACTATAACCGAGCATTCGGTCTGTCGAAAAAATACAACAACGGTTATGTGCCCAATGCCCGTGTATATCCCCGTTGGATAGCCGACACTGGAAAGTTCTGGTATGTCGACGAAAAGCAGGATGGGTCGAAGACCTATATTATAGTCGATGCCTCTAAGCGGAAAAAATCGACTTTGTTCGATGCTAAAGGCGTCGAGGAGGCCTTGAAAAATCATGGTATCCAGGATGTGGATGCCCGGGATCTTCGTCTTGAGAATCTTGAGGTCTCTTCCAATCTCGATACCCTGTGGTTCAATCGCAACGGCCATATGTGGACCTTCGTAAAGAGCGGCAGAAATCATCTTTTTGATAGGGGAATGGTGCCAGATCCGGCTCCTCAGCCCCACTGGATGGTGGTCGATGAGGAGAAAGACTTCCCACCCGTGCCTTCACCCGACGGGACGAAAGTTGCATTCGTCCGTGACAACAATCTGTATGTCCGAGACGTGGAGACCGGTCAGGTGACACAGCTGACTACTGACGGCACCATCGGCAACTACTATTCGTCCTACATCTATTGGGCGCCCGATAGCAAGAAGTTTGCAGTGAATAAGATAAAGCCGGTTGAGAAACGCTACGTTTACTACGTTGAATCATCTCCTGCACGTGGCAGCCAGCCTGTCCTTCATAAGCAGGAATATGCCAAGCCCGGTGATGAACTGAGGTTTAAGCTTCCTATTGTCGTGGATGTGGATAGTTCTCGTGTGATCGTTCCGGATACAAGGCTGTTCTCCAGTCAGTATGACCTTTATGGCCCGGTATGGAACTCCGACAGCGAGGCCATAACTTTTGAATACAACGAGCGAGGCCATAAGAACTACCGCATTCTCGAAATGTCAGCCGCCGACGGGGCCGTACGTCCGCTCGTCGAGGAGTCGCATGACAAGTATGTCAACTACTCCCGCATTTTCCGCCATTATCTCGAAGATGGAAAGCGTATAATATGGAGCAGCGAGCGAGACAACTACAACCATTTCTATATGTATGACCGAGCTACCGGCAAACCGACCCATCAGATCACTAAAGGCGACTGGTATGTACGGGAAGTGGTCAACGTAGACGAGCCCAACGGTAAGATCTATTTTTCCGCCAACGGTGTGAACAAGGACGAGGATCCCTACTTCATACGCTATTATGTCATTGACTTCGATGGAACCGGCATGACCGATCTAACTCCTGCCCCGGGACACCATCGGGCTGTCTTTTCTCCGGATTTCAGATACCTTGTCGATACTTACTCCACTGTCTCCACAGCTCCCGTGACGTGTCTGCGCGACGCGGCTTCGGGCAAGGAACTCATGCAGGTGGCAGAGGCAGACCTTTCGGCGCTTATTGAGGCAGGATGGAAGGCCCCGGAGGTATTCGTCGCTCCGGGACGAGATGGCAAGACTCCCATGTGGGGCGTAATCTATCGCCCGTCCGATTTCGATGAGTCGAAGAAATATCCTGTTGTGGAATACATATATCAGGGCCCAGGCGACCAGTATGTGCCGAAGTCGTTCGTTGGGCTCAACCGCAACATGAGCGCTCTTGCCGAACTCGGTTTCATCGTCGTTATGGTCGACGGTATGGGCACTTCGTTCCGTTCCCGTGATTTCGAAAATGTATGCTATAAGAATCTTGTTGATGCCGGGCTTCCGGACCATATCGCATGGATCAAGGCCGCCGCTGAGAAATATCCCTACATCGATGTAGAAAGAGTCGGTATCTTCGGCGCTTCGGCGGGAGGACAGGAGTCGACTACAGCGGTTCTTCACCATCCGGAATTCTATAAGGCCGCATATTCCGCGTGCGGATGCCATGACAACCGAATGGATAAGATTTGGTGGAACGAGCAATGGCTCGGCTATCCCATTGATGACTCCTATATAGAGGCCTCGAATGTTGAGAATGCGCATCTTCTGACCCGTCCGTTGATGCTCGTGGTCGGCGAACTCGATGATAATGTCGACCCTGCTTCCACGATGCAGGTAGCTGATGCCCTTATAAAGGCAAACAAGGATTTCGAACTCGTAGTCATTCCGGGACGGGCACACACCATGGGGGAGTCGTTCGGAGAGCATAAGCGGTTAGATTTCTTCGTC
>JAIDTS010000148.1 GCA_029060585.1 Muribaculaceae bacterium | reverse complement strand
CAGAACAGGACTCGAACCTGCACGCCTCTCAGCACTCGCACCTGAAACGAGCGCGTCTACCATTCCGCCACCTGGGCATTGCGACTGCAAAGTTAATGCTTTTTCCCGAACTCTCCAAATTTTTCCCCATCTTTCTGCGATTTTTTCTTTTCTTCACAGGTGTTTTTCTCTTCTTCACAATAAAATCCATCTTTCGAAGCGTTAAACAATAAAACGACAGAATAATGAATATCCTAAATACTATAAACGACTGGCTCTGGAGCTATCTGCTCATCGGTCTTCTGCTCATCGCTGCCATTTGGTTCACCTTTAAAAGTCGTGGGGTGCAGTTCCGCTTGTTCGGAGAGATGTGGCGACTACTTGCAGCTTCCGGCAAACGGGAAGGTAAAGGGAAGGCAGACACTCATCATACCGTTAGCTCCTTTCAGGCATTCGCCGTGTCCATCGCATCGCGTGTCGGAACGGGCAATCTCGCCGGAGTCGCTACGGCTATCGCTATAGGTGGTGCCGGATCGATCTTCTGGATGTGGGTAATAGCCCTACTTGGGTCGGCTTCGGCTTTCGTGGAGTCTACTCTCGCTCAGCTTTTCAAGGTAAAGGGAGAAAATTCCTTCAAGGGTGGACCGGCCTACTATATCCAGAAAGGATTAGGCAAGAGATGGTGGGCCGTGATATTCGCTGTCCTTATCTCCATCACTTTCGGACTTGCTTTCAACTCAGTGCAGTCAAACACTATGACCGCGGCCGCCAAGGTCTCGTTCGGATGGGATCCCGCCATTGTAGGCATCATCATCACGATAGCGTCTATGCTTGTGATATTCGGTGGCATTCAGAGAATATCCAGATTCAGCGAAATTGTTGTTCCGGTGATGGCAATTGCATATATCCTCCTCGCCCTCTTCATCCTGATAATTAACGCAGGTAGGATTCCACATATGTTCGCCACAATCGTAAGCGATGCCTTCACTGGAAGCGCTGCCCTTGGCGGAGGTGTAGGCAGTGCGTTGCTTATGGGTATCAAACGTGGTCTCTTCAGCAACGAGGCGGGAGAAGGTTCGGCTCCGAACGTGGCAGCGACCGCCTCTGTCAGCCATCCTGTCAAACAAGGACTCCTTCAGACACTCGCCGTCTTCACCGACACACTACTGATCTGCACATGCACGGCATTCATAATCCTGCTGAGCGGCATATATGAAAACGGCGAGAGCGGAATAGCCCTCACCCAGTCGGCTCTCGAATCGGAAGTAGGAAGCATCGGAAGTACGTTTGTGGCGGTCGCGGTTTTCTTCTTCGCATTCACCAGTATCGTATCAAACTATTATTACGGAGAGACCAACCTACAGTTTATCAGCGGCAAGAAGTGGCTGGTGACGGCATACCGCATCCTTGTGGGATGCATCGTGATGGTGGGCGCGGTGACATCACTTGAATTCGTCTGGGGTATGGCGGATATCTTCATGGGACTTATGACACTGTGCAACCTGCTCGCCATCTTCCTACTCGGGAAATATGCCATGCGTCTGCTTAAAGACTATCAGGCACAGCGCAAGGC
>JAIDTS010000147.1 GCA_029060585.1 Muribaculaceae bacterium | reverse complement strand
AACATCCTGTCGGCCCGAGGGAAATACGTTTCCGATTCCATAATATATGCGAGCCTCAAGAGCAAGCGAATTTCTGCGGTTAACGCTGAATTCTCCGCCAAGACCTGCCACAATGCCGAAATCCAGCTTCTGGCTTACATCCATCGTAAGCTGTTCGACCCGTCTGTTCTTATCATTGAAACCCTCGAGGCCAGAAACATCCTCGTAGTTGAAATTACTTTTTATACGGTCACCCATGAAATAGGCTATCTCAGGACCGGCGTTGATAAAGAACCTTCCACGATTTCCAAAATATATATGAGACATTATCGGCACTTCAACATAGTTGAGAATACGCTGATAGCTATACGGAAGATCCTCGAAATTCTCCGCCCATCCACGCTGCACAAGATTGACCTCGGCAATCAGTCCGAAATGATTCTCCTCGGAATACCTGAATGTGACTCCACCTGTATAGCCGATTCCAAGTTTTCCCATGATGGAGGGCTTGAACATTACCGTAGAGAACGTGGCTCCTCCTCGGGCGCCGATATCCACCCTGGAATCAAAGTGAGTCTGTGACTGAGCAGGGACAACGATCCACGACAAAAGGATTATCAAGATAAGATATCTTTTCATAGCGTCATCTGCGTATTAGAATCTTTTCAATATCACCGTAAGGAGAATATCGAATCATATAGGCCGACGGATTGAAAAAGCCACCCCAATTGCCGACACGCTCAAGATTGATAGGGGTCTGGATCTCGGTGCCATCTGGAACAGACACATTGAAGTCGCCGTCATTAGCGGCAATGCCAGGAATAAAGTAACTTGCTATATCGTATCCGGCCACGGCATATGTCGGAAAAGACCGAATAGGACTATGTCCGTAGGCAGATGAATAAGTTGCTATAAACTCCTTGCCTGGGCCCGCAGTATGGTCGAAGAAGAATCTCGAGGGGAAATACAGGTCTGCCTTATGAAAGCGTTCCTTCAAGCCTTCAGCCACCGTGATCCAACTGGGGCGCCCCATCACCTTGATTTCCACGAAAGGATTGTTTTCCTTAAGATATTCTATAGCGGTCAGCATCGTCTGAATATCCTCCTTGGAGGTCGGGAAACCGTAGAAGAGATACCTTCCTCCCTCGTCTAACCTTGTCTCAGCGAGATTATCGAGCTGCCTACGCATCACCGAAGATGCGTCGCGCCTACCCTTGATAGATTCAGCAAAAGCATCGTCTGAATCTTCTTTCCCGACAAGCACAAGCTTATATGAACCAAGAGTGGAGGTGGTCCACTCTCCCACCTCGTCGCTGAAATACGCAGAAGGAGTCAGAAGATGTATAATCGATGGATTCTCCATATAGAGCTCACTTTTGACATCGAATGAATTGACAATCTCAATGCCGTTTTCCTCTCCGTATCCTGCAAGCCATTTCGGGAAATTCTTCTCATAGGTGGTCACAATGATATCTGCTTTGAAATCATCAAGCTGCGTAATCAATGATTGAGTGACACTGACTGAATCAGCATGTGATTTATTATCACACAATACCTTTAGATTTATCCGATATGGTGCGTTCTTGAGCCTGTCGATCGCAAGTAGGATTCCACGTGTGAATTCATTATCTCGCTTCGACATAGGATCTTCAATCAGGAGGGCCATGCTTACAGACTTTCCGATATCTGAGACTGAATCCTCCAGATCCAGCATGTGAACCTCCTTATATATATCACGTCGCCCTTCGATGGAATTCTCGCGCTCATCAAATGGTTCAACTTCCTTCTCAACTGTTGCGGTCTCTATGACAGGCACGGCAATATGCACGTTTTTTTTCAGATGGGTGCCGGAATTAGCCTCAAGGAGCTCCTCAACATCCACCCCTGTCTTCTGAGCCACTATCTCCCATGTGTCGTTCTTTTCAGCCTTATAAGTGTCAATGCGGGCAATGAAGGGTTCTTCGACCTCCTTCTTCACAAGATTATCCTTATTAGAGTTGACGCTGACACGGAGAATGTCGCCTGAAGTGAAGCTGTTCTCGGAAACTCCCTTATTATCACGCAGCAGCTGCTCCACACTTGTATTATATGCAGAAGCTATATCGGAAAGTGTATCACCATCCTTGATAGTATAGTAAAGATACGAAGAGCCGTCGTTGATGGCATCTGATTCCTGCGGTATACTAATTACGTCTCCCCTTTTGAGAAGGGTTTTGGAAGATGGATTATAGAGGTAAATCTTATCGACAGAGACACCATACATCTTGGCGATGGAATATACCGAGTCTCCCTTCTTCACAACGTGTCGGATGACGGGGTAGGCGTCAGGAGGGGTGAAGGACTCTTCTTCCTCCTCGTCGTGCCTCTCCTCGAGATCAACTGGATAATAAACCTTCGTGCCTTTCTCCAACTTATTTCCCAGTGACGGATTCAGTTCGTCGAGACGGTCGATGTTCCAACCGAAACGATTGGCGATGCCATAAAGGGAGTCGCCCTTCTTCACCTCATACATATAGTATTCACTTCCCGCAATACTAACTTTGGGAAGATCCTTAGCCGAACCTGCAGCAGAAGCAGAAAAAAAGCAAATCACTGAGGCGATACCGAGTATGTATTTCTTCATTTATCAAGCAATAATTGCAAGGGAACGGCCGCTTCTTGCAATACGGAAAACAGCTGCGGCGAGACCCTTCTTATTCATTTTACAAAATTAATAAAAAATTCCATTGCTCAATGCATAAAAAATCATATAAATTAAAAAATGTCTAAAAAAAGCATTATTTTCGGCATTTTGAACAAAATATAACCTCCATCATTAGGTTTTTCGGAGGTTTTT
>JAIDTS010000146.1 GCA_029060585.1 Muribaculaceae bacterium | reverse complement strand
AGACCAGAGTTCCAGAGAACAAGGGCCCTGATGCAGGAAACTATTCAGCAGCAAGCAGGGAGTACCATAGGCTACGCGATATGTGGGGCAACTTGCGTATTGGTTGTCCGATATGGTATTTAAAAATGGCCAACGCCGCCAGGGCGGCGGCGAATAATGCTCTATCTTAAAATAATTATAATTATATTATTATTTACAAAACAATTCCGATTCCTACCTCGTTATTAAGGTAATAACTAAAAACAGAGAATCATGCAAACAAGAATATCCAGAATCGGCACCTCATTAGGAGTCATCATACCGCGGCACATCATGCAAGAAGGTGGTTTTCAGAAGGGACTGCCTGTAGAGATATCCTTGGAGAACGATAAGATCACGATCTCAAAGGTTCCGGAAGTGAGGAAAGGGTGGGCTGAAGCCTTCTCCGCCTATGCCAAGGAGGGTGAGGATTCTCTTGTCATGCCCGACTATCTTGATACGGAGGCAATTGATTTGGTATGATATCTTTAGGAAACAGCAAATGAAGAAATAACAGTGAATAAGTTTTCCATTGTTTTAGTAAACCTTGACCCGACCATAGGTCATGAGGTAAAGAAGACTCGTCCGTGCGTAGTCTTGTCACCGGATGAGATGAATGATGTCCTTAAGACCATCATAGTTGCGCCGATCACGTCAACAGACAGGGCTATTCCGACAAGAGTGTTGCTTCGATCTACGTCAGACAGCGGGCTGTCTAACGACAGTTATGCCATGCTTGATCAGATCAAGACTATCGATAAAACAAGAGTCATAAAGGAGTTTGGAACAGTATCGGAAAGAGAGAAACGAGAATTGACAGCCCGTCTTCATCAATTATTCGCTTTGTAATCGGAGGAATATAGTTTTTCCACAGCATGAATTTGCCAGAAGAATAGCTTACTAATCCTCAAAATCACATTATGCTCATTTTTTACAGCTGCGGTATTTAAAAATGGCGATCGCCGCCAGGGTGGCGGCGATGAAGGCGATAATTATGTATTGGACCACGGGGGGATAAATATTAAAGATAAAATATTAAAGATTAATGCTGGGGCTAAAGATTTCTAAGGTGCAGGCTGGAAAGCTTGCTTTCCATGGGTGTTAGGAATTGAGCCATTTGGATAAAATGCGTCTCTTTTCGATTTCCCTTTCCATAGAGTTCAGAAAGGCATTCTTGAAGTTTTCGTTGATCCGGTCTTCGTTGTCATTGTCGGGGTCTGTGGCCTCCAGTCCCTCCAAAGGGAGTGCCAACACCATCGGACTGATATCAGGGAATCGTTTTCTCAGGTTGTCGTAACCTATTGCCATTTTTTGCAAGAATGTTGAGGAAGCTATGACTTTGATTCAGTCGGATACGTCTTTTTGGGACGGTTAGTTTATTCTTTAGTTAATAATGATACTATTTCCGCTTTGAGTTTAGGAAGATGGTTTAATATACCAGTTCTTTTTTTGAATCAACCTCCTGACGGAAATAAGGATTTTTTATAGCTTCGTCACAAACCAGGTCTACCTTTCTTCTAAAAAGATCTTCAAGCGCAAATTGCAGATCAAAGAAGTTATCTGCATACTCTGATAACGGAATTGAATCCTTATTAAATTTTACCAGAAGGTCAATGTCGCTTTCCTTGTTAAAACGGGAGGTAAGTATAGAACCGAACACATATAGACTCTTGACCTTGTAGAGATGACAAAGTTCAAAAATACGTCTTATGTTCATTTCAATCAGATTCATCTACTTTGACTATACTATAAAGATTGTAACTTCTATAGTAAGAACATTGTTATCAGTGTAATTGTTTTGGAGGCTCTTTCGGTTAAATTGCAGAGGGTCGTCGTACCCTGCTGATTTCGGACGGTTGGATTCAGTGAAGTCGGTTGTTGCGGTATTTAAAAATAGCGATCGCCGCCAGGGTGGCGGCGATGAAGGCTGTTATTATGTATTGGACCATGTTAGTCTTAAGTCTTGGCACGCGGAGTGTGCATAGGGGCAAAGCTCGCAGAGCAACTCTCCCCAGAGCCGGCCTCCGTGAACGTGTGCCGTATAAGATACTGTTGATGTCACTTAGAATTCGAAGGGGGAGTCAAAGTCCTTCAGGAGGGGATGCTTCATATCCTTTTCGGACAGGATGGATTTAGAGGGGTCGATCTGCCAGTCGATGTTGAGGCTTTCGTCGAGGATCGAGATGCCGCCGTCGGCTTCGGGATGGTAATAGTTGTCGCATTTATATTGGAAGATGGCTACG
This sequence comes from Muribaculaceae bacterium, assembly GCA_029060585.1. The sequence goes on along the minus strand of JAIDTS010000146.1, from coordinate 8,994 downwards.
TCGCTCAGGACGGCGAAGCCGTGGGCGAAACCACGGGGGATGAAGAACTGGCGATGGTTGTCTTCAGTCAGTTCTACGGCCACGTGCCGGCCGTAGGTCGGAGAGCCTTTGCGGATGTCAACGGCAACGTCGAGGACGGCGCCCTTTACGCAGCGGACGAGCTTCGCCTGGGCAAAGGGTGGACGTTGGAAGTGGAGGCCTCGCATTACGCCGTAAGTGGAGCAGGACTCGTTGTCCTGGACGAAGTCTACTTTGGCTACCTTCTCATCGAATTCTCGCATGGAGAAGGACTCGAAGAAGTAGCCTCTGGCATCTTTGAAGATTTTGGGTTCGATTATAACTACTCCGCCAATATCTGTCTTTATTACTTCCATATTATTTGATTCTTTATACTTAAGTTTCTGATTAGGTAATATTTTGTAATTTAATTGATTAAATCTCGCGCAGAGGAGTAAAGGGCACGCGGTGGATTTTAATATTAAATTCCAAAGATTAATGACTTAAGTAGGTGTGTGAAGTTATGTCGCGCGCCTTTAGAGGGCGGACTTGCTTTGCTCGTCCGGGAGGGAGCAAAGTTCGCAGAGATAGATATCCTAAATCAGAAAGTTGAGTGTTGATCAATCCGGATTTTTTTTGGCTAAAGCCAAGAACCAGTAAAAGAGATTGCGAAACCCTCGGTTCGCAAAGCAACCGAAATACCGATGGTATGGGGATAGGTTGTGGATATGAGGTCTTATCTTAATTGAATTTTTGGAGGTTTTCTTCTTCCGCAATCTTCATCAGATACTGTCCGTACTGATTCTTGAGCATGGGCTTGGCAAGGTCGCGGAGCTTTTCTGCGGAAATCCAGCCGTTCATGTAGGCTATGCCCTCTAAGCATGCAATCTTTAATCCCTGTCTTTTTTCGAGGACTTCGACGTATATGCTTGCTTCGGAGAGGGAGTCGTGGGTGCCGGTGTCGAGCCAGGCGAAGCCTCGGGGGAGGGTCTGGACTTTCAACTCGCTATCCTTGAGGAATTCCTGATTGACTGTCGTTATCTCCAGTTCACCTCTTGCAGATGGCTTTATATTGTGGGCTACCTCGACTACTTTGTTGGGATAGAAATATAGACCTACCACCGCGTAATTACTTTTGGGCTGCTGAGGTTTTTCCTCAATGGAAAGGCAATTCCCCTCCTTATCAAACTCTGCTACGCCATAGCGTTCCGGATCATTCACCCAATATCCAAACACCGTCGCTTTATTCTCTTGTTCTGCTGTCTTGACGGCTTCCTTGAGAACCTCAGAGAATCCTGCGCCGTGGAAGATATTGTCGCCGAGGACGAGACAGGCGGAGTCGTTGCCAATGAAGTCCTTACCAATGATGAAGGCCTGTGCGAGGCCATCAGGAGAGGGTTGTTCGGCGTAAGTGAAGTTTACACCGTAATCGGAGCCGTCACCGAGGAGGCGTTTGAAGCCGGGGAGATCCTGAGGAGTAGATATAATGAGTATATCGCGTATTCCGGCCAGCATGAGTGTGGAGATGGGATAATACACCATCGGTTTGTCGAAGATAGGAAGAAGCTGTTTGCTGACGCCCTTGGTTATTGGGTAGAGGCGGGTGCCCGAGCCGCCTGCTAAGACTATGCCTTTCATGATGTTAAAAATAAAAGATTAAATGAGATTTAATGGAAAGCAGGCTGGAAAGCCTACTTTCCATGGGGTGTCAGGAATTAATGTCCATATAGTCGGGATACCCTTTCACCCCCTCCAAAGGGAGGGCCAGCACCATCGGACTGATATCAGGGAATCGGTTTCTGAGATCGTCGTAATTTATTGCCATGTTTTTATGCGAGAATGTTGTCGCGGATGTGAAATTGAGGCGGCTCAGTGTGTCGGTGGTTGGATGTTTACCAAATTCTGTTTTGTAGGCTCTATAATGGGAATGTTTTTAGGAATACTATTTGGAATGTTTCCTTTAATGAAGTTTACATCTGCCTCGATGCGCGTAATGCGCTCATGTAGCTGACCGATCGAACCTGTTAATTCCCTTTCTGTTCTTTGTAGAGAATTGGAACTCTCTACAATAACTCTGGCTGCATTGTCAATCTTGTCAAATTGATGCTGCATGGAGTTGTTTGAAGTGTATGTAAACGCTATGGCAAAAATAGAGAGGGTTATAGACAATAGTGTGGCTGAATATTCAATGAAAATCTTGATTGTGTCCGCGTTGGTAATATATCCGCAGCATATAATCGAAGAAAGCCCAATAATGGCGAGCACCAGCAGACAAATAATCCATGTAATATTTATGACGAGCCTTTTATGCTTATACTCTTCCTGGGAAAGGACAGGCTTCGTCTCATCACCTGCCTTAGTATCAGGATTCGCTTTTGAATTCATTGATATAATTTTTCTTAAGTTCATTGTAAATAGTCACTAAACAAGAAAGAACTCTTTTAAACAGATAATCTATGTTCTCTGGAGAATATACAAAGCTATCGGCTATCGCAGATACCGAAGAACCGTTTTTTATAAGTCTGGCATCCTTTACGCTGAGCGATAAATCATCAATCTGGGTGTTTAGCCAGTCTCTATTGGAATCGTCAATGGCGAAAATATTAGGAAGGACCATCCGGAAATAATATGGATCATCCTCAAAAGTCTCAAAGACATATATCAGGCCATTGCTTGAGAAGTTAAAGTAAGATTCCTTCTCCTCAAGAATAGAGATTTCGGATTGATTTGATATATAATCTCTGAATTTATCTTTCAAGTTTTCTAATTTCATAGTTAACTGGATGGTGTAGATACTGAATCCTGGATAATACTTTCAAGATTATCCATGCATTTTTTGAAGTTGAAATGCTTTTCTGCAAAAAGCTTGCCGTTTTCTCCTTTCCGGTCTAAGATAATCTTGTCTTCTTTCGAAAGCTTGAGCAACAGTTCTGACAGAGCTTTGGAATCCTCCGCAGGAACAGACCATCCGCAATCAGCCTCATTTATAAGATCAGCACCCTCTCCGTTGATCATTGCCACTACGGGTTTACCGGAGGACATATATGCCTGCAGACGAGAGGGAACTGTCAAGGAGAATATAGAAACATCTTTGAGTGCCATAAATAGTACACTTGCCTGTGCGAAAAGAGACGGCATTGCTTCCAAAGGGAATCTCCCGATGCAGAAAACCTGTTGTTCAAGAGAGTTTTGTTTGACAAAATCCTCAACAAAATCCTTTTTCCTGCCATCTCCAACAAAAATGAAATTGATCTTTTGACCTCTCAGATGTAATGCCGCGTCCATTATATGGGGAATGTCTTGAGCATCTCCCATATTTCCAGCTATCATGACATTAAAGCCATCCGGTAATTTAGGAACTTCGTATGTTTTAGAATTCGCAAGGCTTTCTTCGATCCAATTCGGAAAATACTGAATCTTGAAATCGAAATCACCTTTCTGATTGATTGATGATCTATATCCTTTTGATCCTATAAGCAACCTGTCGGAATATCGGTATATCCATTTAGTAAGTCGCTCAAATGGCTTTATGATTTTCTTGTTCGTAATCCCCCCAGCAGCCGTTAGACTTTCAGGCCATAGGTCTAGAACCCAGAAGACCATTGGTATTTTCTGGATTCTTTTTACAATCACTCCAGGAATCCCCACCATAATAGGGGACGTCTCATGGCCGATTATAACATCATATTTGTTTGTCAAGCCTATCCATAGAGATTTGAGGGTGGCAAACAGAGTATAACTTAGATAATTGATTGCAATTCTAAATGAAGATCCATTACCTCTGGGTATTATTAATGATCTGCGGACATCCACACCATTGATTTTCTCTCTTCTCTTTTTGAGGATTCCGTATCCATCAAAGAACCGCCCCTCAGGATAATCAGGAATCGCAGTCATGACTGTTACATCGTGGCCGCGATTCCGCAATTCAAACGCCATATCGTTGCATTTGAAATTCTCGGGATAGAAATGAGGAGTGACAATAAGTATCTTCATTATTTTCTCCAAATCATCCTGTTGACTATGCCTACATAGGACTGTATGATGCGTACCACCTTATCTGATACCTTTTCATCCGTATAAGCCTGTACGGGAGAGGGAGAGTATCCTTCCTTCTGCATGTCCACAGCCATACGTACTGACTGTATAACCGCATCGGAGGTTATTGAGCCGATTACAAACACTCCGCTGTCCAAGGCTTCCGGACGCTCGGTAGAGGTCCTGACGGAAACAGCCGGGAAATGCAGGTAGGCGCTTTCTTCCGGAAGAGTTCCACTGTCGCTTACCACGCAGAAAGCCTCCTTCTGAAGTTTGTTGTAGTCAAAGAATCCGAGAGGTTTATGCTGAATTACACGACTGTCAAATTTAAAACCGCGCTCTTTTATAAATTTCTCGGAACGAGGATGGCAGCTATAAAGAACGGGCATATCATAATGATCAGCCATTTTATTCACTGCATTCATCAGTGAGTAGAAATTGGCTTCGATATCAATATTCTCCTCCCTATGACTCGAGAGAAGAATATAGTTGTGTGAAGACAATCCTAAATCTTCTAATACATTACTCTGTTCGATCTCGGATTCATATTTTTTCAAGACCTCAGCCATCGGGGAGCCAACCACATAAGTATATTCAGGCTTTACCCCGCTATCCAAAATATATCTTCTTGCGTGTTCCGAATAACATAGGTTTATGTCACTTGTGACATCGACGATTCTTCGGATGACCTCCTCGGGCAGATTCTCGTCCTTGCAACGGTTACCGGCCTCCATGTGAAAAACAGGAATCTTCAACCGTTTTGCTGAAATTATAGATAGACAAGAGTTCGTATCTCCCAATACAATCACGGCATCCGGTTTTTCCTTAACCATCAGTTCGTAGGACTTAGAGATGACGTTGCCCATTGTCTGACCGAGATTCTCTCCCACGACTCCTAAATAAAAGTCAGGTTTTCGGATTCCAAGATTCTTAAAAAAAACCTCATTCAGCGTATAGTCATAGTTCTGACCTGTATGTACCAGAATATGGTCGAAATATATGTCTGACTTCTTTATAATCTCAGACATCTTGATTATCTCCGGGCGTGTGCCCAGAATTGTCATTAACTTTAATTTCTTCATTTGAGGTTATAATGAGGATAGAGGTTCTTATGGGAGAATATCCATTCGGCGGCTTCCGCTACCATTTGTTCATAGTCAGGAATAACATAAGAGAACTCATATCTGGTGCGTTTAAGAGATTTGTCAGCACTAACACCCTCCACAGGATTGATCTTCAAGGAATTCCCGCGTAGATACTTGTTGAACAGCTTCAGCAACTCATACTTTGTTATCGGTTCAGACGGAACCGTATTGACAAGCCCAGACGCCCTTTCCTTGGCTGCCATCTCCATGGTCTTGGCAAGTTGAAGAGTCGTCTGACCTGTCCAGATTGCTCCTGTGAAACCATTGACCTCTCCCTCCTGATGCATGAACCAGTTCAGCAAGCCAATGCCTTTCTCGTTTATGTCGGGACCCACTATGGAATTCCTCAATGTGATGTTGTGGTCATCATTGAGTTCTCCTAAAGCCTTGCTACGGTCATAGAACGTCCTGCCGTCTGGAACGTCACTTTCAGTATAAGCTCCTCTTTCACCCGAGAATACACAGTCCGTACTCATATGGATTACTTGAGAGCCGACTTCATTTGCCACTTCTGCTACAAAATGCGGAAGATAGCTGTTGAGCATCACTGCCAGAGGATGATTTCGTTCAGCGAACTGATTCAGTATGCCAATGCAGTTGATTATAGTATCGTATTTTCCGCTTTGGATAATTTCTTTAAGAACGGTAAAGTCAGTGGCGTCGCCTGCTATGCTCTTTTCAAGAAGACTTGATTTCTCAAGTGCGAATCCGGTTACGTCATGTCCCTGTTCCTGTAGATAAAGAGAAATCTGATGCCCAGCCATGCCGTTGCATCCTAAAACCAAGAATTTCATATGTTGTTTTCTATATTTTCCCAGTCCACCCACAGATCTTTGTCGTATCTCCAGCTGTCACCTACCGCTTCATCCAATGTCTTGTCTGAGAGAACGAGCATGATGGAATCCTTGTCGTAAGCTTTAAGGCAGTTGGCATAGCCTTTAGGAACGCAGACAAGCTTGCTGTCGTTTTCTGTCAAATGGAATACGTCTGCGGATAGGTTAGGATCAGGATTATTCCAATCGATTACCTTTACAAGAGCAACAGAGAACCTTCCCTTAACACAATAAAACCATTTTCTTTCATCCTTATGTGCATGCCAGCCTCTGATTACGGATACATCAGGATGATGAATCATATAACAGCGTTTTACTCCATCGAAATAAAAGGTATTTAGGGAACTTATCTGACCTCGATGATCTCGGAATATCTCGCCCTCGATTACTTTAATACCATCCATACATTATTCGCTTCTGATTTCAGATTTAGAATCAGCTTCTATCATTCCAAGGTCAGCCTGAACGAAACGAAGTCTCATGAGCTGTTCTTTCATACCTTCGACATCCAGACGTCTGGTATTATGGCTATGATACTCCTCCACCGTTGTCAAGCTTCCTTTTCCTTCAGTGAAATACTTGTCGTAATTCAGGTCTCTCGTGTCAGCCGGAATACGATAATAATTACCCATATCAATAGCCTTTGCCATCTCTTCACGCGTAACAAGGGTTTCATACAATTTCTCGCCATGTCGTGTGCCTATAACCTTTACTTCGGTCTCTCCATATTTTGGATCCACCTTTGAGTAAATTTGTTTCAGTGCTTCCGCTAGAGTCTCAAGGGTTGCTGCAGGAGCCTTCTGCACAAAAAGATCTCCGTTATGTCCATGAGTAAATGCATAGATGACGAGATCCACCGCATCATCAAGAGTCATCATGAATCGTGTCATGTTGGGGTCTGTGATTGTTATGGGTTTACCTTCCATCATCTGCTCTACCCACAAAGGTATTACAGACCCACGGCTTGCCATAACATTACCGTATCGGGTACAGCAGATTGTAGTGGGAGCGCCCTCACCAAGTTCTCGACCTTTGGAAATAGCCACCTTCTCCATCAATGCTTTTGATATACCCATAGCATTGATCGGATATGCAGCCTTATCAGTTGACAGCACAACCACATTCTTTACACCATGTTCTATAGCGGATAGAAGTACGTTGTTTGTTCCCTCAACATTCGTTCTTGTTGCCTCCATAGGGAAGAACTCGCAACTTGGAACCTGTTTTAATGCAGCTGCAGAGAATACATAATCCACACCGCGCATCGCAATGTCGACAGATTCTTTGTTGCGGACATCCCCGATGAAATACTTCACCTTCGGATTCTGAAGTCGATGACGCATATCATCCTGCTTCTTTTCGTCTCTACTAAGAATGCGTATTTCTTTGATATCGGAATCAAGAAACCTTCGTAATACAGCATTTCCAAAACTACCAGTGCCTCCAGTAATCAAGAGGACTTTATCTTTGAATACTGACATTTATGATAAAGATTTTTTAATAATGTTATCAAATTTTTTTGCTTGCTCCGTTGGATCAAATTTTGATAATTGCTTCGGTATATTTATTAATAGATTATTTGAACTCATAATGTTTTTTAAACCTCTTGCTATATCATTTATATCAAGTGGATCAACGAGTATTCCAGCCTCTCCAACTACTTCTGGTAAAGAGGAGTTATTTGAAGCTACACATAATTTATTAAACATAAATCCCTCTAGCGGTGGAATACCAAATCCTTCATAAAGACTTACATATACTACTCCAATACAATACTTATAAAGCATTTGTAACTGTGCATCGTCTCGATAACCCAATAAAACAATATTGTGGGATGATGAGGATTCTTTAATTTTTTTTAAAATAGTTTCATATCCCCATCCATATCCTCCAACTATAAACAGTTTATGGGTAGGATAATCTTTATTGAAAATTGAAAACGCATCAATTAGCCTTTCGATATTTTTACCAGGTTGTAATGTACATACGGTTAAAAAATAGGGGGTTGACAAATCAATATCCGTATGAGTTCGTATTCTTGAAATATGCTCGTTTGAAATAATTTCATTTCTAGATATAAAATTATATACTATGTCTATTTTAGAATTATCACATTTTAAGAACCTAATGATATCATTTTTACTATTTTCTGATACTGTAATAATTTTATTTGAATATTTTGCATATAGATATGAAAATAGTTTAACATACGCATTTCTAATGAACCCATATTTTTTTTTATTTATATATGGAATCATATCATGAAATGTAACTATTTTATAAGATTGTACAAATAAAGGCATGGAAAGAGAGGGTGAGAAAAAGATATCTGATTTTTTAATATATTTGTAAAATATCGTTTGTTCAAAGAATATTCTATGAATAGAATTCTTAAATTTTGGTACCTTAATAATTGTAATATTTTGTAAATTAGGAATGTTGAAAACTTCTGGACTCAAATGAGATTGTATGTAAATTATAATATTGTAATTGGGGCTAAATGTATTTAACCATTCTTTCATCAATCGTTTTGTAAACACCAAAGTCCCAACTTGATGATCTGAAGAGAAGGATATCAGATTAATCGCAACAGTTTTCATTGTATATTGCTTTTTTTATAGTAGTAAATATATTATTTTTTGTCTATCACAGACTTATAACTTTTCACTATAGCACGCCAATCTTGAGGTATATTTTCCTTTAGATATTTTTTACAACGATTTACATGCTCCTTATGACTATTTGATGAGAACTTAGAAAGAATCGAAAGAATTTTATCTCCTGCAGAATTCACATCAACAAGCTCACATACGCTCCTTAATTGATCTGTGACAAACTTCCCATCATAACTGATAACTTTTACTCCACAAGATATAGCAGCTAGAAAAGATCCTCTTCTTTCAGATAGGCCATCCGGGAATGGTAAAAAACAAACTTTACTATTATTCAGAATATCGGAGACTTCCTTGGCTTCTCTATTC
>JAIDTS010000145.1 GCA_029060585.1 Muribaculaceae bacterium | reverse complement strand
CCGAAACCTTCATCCAGCGCCCTGCCAGACCTGTAAGCTGGCATACATCGCTCATTCCCTTACGAATCGACTTATCATCGATTTCAATTCCCAAACGGCGTAGCTCACACACTGCTGCGAGAACTGTATTGACGTTTTTCTTCTGGTAGTCTCCGCCGAGCTCGCAGTGAAAATCGCCGCAAATGGGACTGCAGCATTCAAGGCCCCCCTCAGGCACTGGCACGCACTTCTGCAATGGACGTAAATCCTCGGCAAACAGGATTGTAGCACCTACCTCGCTCGCTTTCTCTTCAAATACTTCCCTGATCTCGCCCTCGGCTTCTCCAATCACACACGGCACACCGGTCTTGATGATTCCAGCCTTTTCTTTTGCAATTTCAGGTAGAGTAGCTCCAAGGAATTGTGTGTGGTCTTTGGAAATGTTAGTGATCACGGAGAGTTCCGGAGTAATGATGTTGGTTGAATCGAGTCGACCTCCCATTCCAACCTCGATGACGGCGTAATCAACCCTTTGGGATGCAAACCAGTCGAAGGCCATCATCATTGTCAACTCAAAGAAGCTCGGATGGCCTTCATATCCGCTATTCCTGAATTTTTCTACGAATTCGATTACTGCTTTATGAGGAATCATTTCACCGTCGATCCTTATCCGTTCGCGGAAATCCACGAGGTGTGGAGATGTATAGAGTCCGACTCGGTATCCTCCGCTCTGCAGGATGGCTGCCAGCATATGGCTTGTGCTTCCCTTTCCGTTTGTGCCTCCTACGTGAATGCTTTTGAATCTTGAGTGAGGATGGTTGAAATAGGTGTCAAGGTCGAGGCTTGTCTGGAGCCCGGGCTTGTATGCCGCCGCTCCTGTGCGAGAGAACATCGGGAGCTGAGCGTAGAGCCAATCAAGTGTGTGTTGATAGTCCATTGTGGAGTTGTGAGGTTGTTGGGGTTAGGAGTGATTAGTCAATAATATAGTAGGAATCCTGCGAGACCCATCATGCATATGACGATGATGGGATGCATCCCTATTTTCCTGCCCTTGAAGGGAATCTTGAAATAGACCAGACAGAACGATACGGCACATATGGCTATGCTACATATCAAAGTGCGGGAGTCGTGGTCAGGGGCGAAGTTAGCCCAGTTCATCAGCATGATGGCGGCCGAGGCGATAAGACCTACGACTACCGGGCGGAGACCTGCAAATATAGCTTTGATCACTCCGCTCTCGTTATGCTTCCTGATGAAATGGGAAGCCTTGATAACGAGTATAAAGGATGGTACAGTCACTGCAAGCGTGCAGAGAATGCTTCCGAGAATGCCCCACAGAGGGGAGGCGAGAGCGCCTCCTGTTACCTGCCCGGGAGCAACATAACCAATATAGGTGGCTGAATTTATGCCGATAGGTCCCGGTGTCATCTGAGAGATTGCGACGATATCTGTAAACATCTGTTCGGAAATCCATCCGGGGCCCACTACGGAACGCTCTACGAGGGAGAGCATGGCGTAGCCGCCACCGAATCCGAAGATTCCTATCTTTAGATAGGCCCATATCATTTTCAAGTAAATTGACATGTTTTGATTTTGTTTTTTTGATTAATATCGTTTTTCTGGATTAATCTCGATTTATCAGGATTAATCCAGATTATCTTTTGGGAGGTGACGACGGGTGTATTCCCAATGAAGGTAGCCGCCGAGACCGCCGAGGGCAATCCATGTGATGGGGTTGGAGACAATGCCCATGTCGAGTGAGATTACAAGGGCCGCAAGAGCCGGAATCCAGATAGTGGTGAGTTTCAGTTTCGCAGCTTTGGCAGTGGTGATGACAGGAGCAATTATCAGAGCCACTACTGCCGGCCTGATACCCATGAAGATGCTCGAAAGGGTGTGGCTGTTCTTTATGGTCTCAGGGGTAAGGAAGATAGCTATGGCGAGAATAATCAGGAAGGAAGGCATGATAGTACCGAGCGAAGCCACGATTCCCCCCTTGAGACCCTTCAGGCGGTCGCCGATCGACGTCGCGATGTTGACGGCGAGAATGCCGGGTAGTGACTGAGCGATCGCAAGGAGATCGAGAAACTCATCGCGTTCTATCCAGTGATGCTTGTCGACTATCTCCTTTTCGATGATAGAGATCATGGCCCACCCTCCTCCGAAAGTGAAGGCGCCGATTTTAGTGAAAGTGACGAAAAGTTGTCCGTATATTCCCATAAATGCTGATTTAAGGAGTCGTTAGATTTTTTTAATGTGCAAAATTAACTTTTCCTGCATAATTTGCCAAGAAAATGCGTGGAATTCTCAAAAATTATTGCTAACTTTGCAGTTGCCCGCCGTTTTTCCCTACGGGTCCAAAAGTCAGTAATAATAAATCAAACATAACGTAAATAGCAATGGCACTCTGGTTTGAAA